>CBDUAX010000366.1:0-5347 GCA_965365235.1 uncultured bacterium | reverse complement strand
CCTCCTCCGCTTCGGCCAGGCTCGAGCCGGTGTGTTGAACCAGCTCCGCCGGGCTCAAGACGCCCTTCCGGGCCCGGATCAACCGGATCACGCTCCGGTCTTTCTGCGCCTGGGTGGGTTGGGGGAGGTCGGGCCCAAACACGAACGCAAAGACCCGCTTGATGAAGGGAGCCTTTTCCTCCGGCTTTCCCCGGGCATAGCGTTCTTCCCACCGATGCCCATAGTAAGGCCGACGCCAACCCCATCCTCGCCTCCAGAACACATAGGAGAGCCAAAGGTTCGGGAAGGATCCACCTCTCCGCCTCCCCAGATCGAAACCCCGTCCCCGGCTCCTCCCCCCTCCCTTCGATTGGCTCGCCACGAGGGCCGCCAAAAGAAGGACAACGAAGAGGACGAAGTAGACCACCAACATGACCACGATCCAGACCTTGAAGACCTCCTGGAAGGCGGCCCAACTGCCCTGGACCATTCGGCGCCAGAGAGATTCGGCATCCCGCTCCAGGAGCTTCGGGTCGAACCGGTACACGAGGGTTCCGCTCTCGCCGACCTCGAGGTGCCCACGCCGACGCTCCAAAAGCCCCTTCAGCGTGGCCTCGACCTCATCCCGAGGCAGGCCGGTGGCCGCAACGGCATCACCCACCGTCACCCTCCCCCTGGCCTTCCGAATGGCCCTGAGGACCGGGTCGGCAGCTTCGGAGGGATCTCTGAGCTTGTCGATGCTGGTGGTCATGGTATCAGAGTACCCAGGGTTGGGCTCAGGTGATCCGTCTTCTCTCCCAAGCGGGGAGGAAAATAATGAAGCGTCCGGTGGGGCATTGGCGGCTATCCTGGTACGGCCTTCGGCATGGAACTCAGCGCCGGACGGAGGGAAAGGGTCCTTGCGAGTAGATGATCTCCCCTCTAGGATCGGCGGGCCCGTCGAGCCTGGACTCGGACCCTGAACCTGCACCCAACAACCGAAATCCCAATGCCCAAACTCCGATACGTTCTCTCCAGTGCACTTCTTCTCCTCTTAGCCTTCTCCCCGCTCTCCGGGCAGCAGGCCTGGACATCCCCTTCAGTCGGGTTCCCCCAGACGCCGGCGGAGCTTTCCGACTTCCAGGACCAGACCAACCATGCCCAGATGTGGACGTTTCTGGAAGCCTTGCGGGGCGCCAGCACCGACATGCGTCTCGGGAGCTATGGAAAAACCTGGGAAGGCAGGGACCTTCCCTTCGCGGTGTTCAGCCGGCCACTGGTCAGCGAGCCTTGGGAAGCCTGGGCCCTGGGCCGGCCCATCGTTCTCCTGGCCGCCAACGTCCACGGAGGGGAACGGACCTTCCGGGAGGGCCTCCTGATCCTGATGCGGGACCTGGCCACCCCCGGGACCGCGGCCAACGACCTGCTGGATCGGGTCACGGTCATCGTCGCACCCCAGGTCAACCCAGACGGGTATGAGGCTTCGGAGCGAGGCACTCGGGGGAATGCCTGGGGCATCGATCTGAACCGCGATTATGTGAAGCTGGAACAGCCAGCCCTGGCGAACTATGTGACGAACCTCATGGGTGCCTGGCGTCCGCATATGTTCGTGGATTCCCACAATGGTGGATCCCGCCCCTATAACCTTTGTTACCAGTGCCCCAGCCATTTCGACCCGGCCCAGGAACTGACTCTCTTGTGCGACCAGGAGATCTTCCCCTCCATCGACCAGAAGCTGGAGGCCGAAGGGCTTCGGTCATGGTATTACTCCAGTGGGAATGAAGAACAATGGAGAGTGGGCGGAAACCAGGCCCGGATCGGTAGGAACTACGGCGGCTTCATCAACTCCGTAGGCATCCTTTTCGAGGCTCCGGGGCAGGACGCGGAGACCGGGGCCCGAGCCGGATACCTGGGGAACCTGGCGGTGGTGGAGTATGCCGCCCAAAACAGTGAGACGCTGATGGCCCTGGTGGACGAAGCTCGCAGGGAGACCATTGCAATGGGGGCCGCCCCCCGAGGGCAAGTCGCCGTTCAGATGGAGTATGGCCCGGAGGATTATCTGGTGGACTACACGGTGATCACGGGCGGGGGACGGTTCGCTGAGCCGGATACTCCGGTAGACACTGTTGAGGTGACCGGCGCCCAGCTGATGAAGAAACCCATCGCTACGAAGATGCGGCCCCGCCCCTGGGCCTACCTGCTTCCACGGGACGCAGTGGATGCCGTTGAGATGTTGCGGCGCCACGGAATCACCGTCGAGGTTTTGACCGACTCGGACAGCTTGACGGTGGATGTTTATACGGTTGCCGGTGTCACCCACGAACGGGCGTACAACCACGCCGCGGCGACGCGGGTCGAGGTCGGGGAGGTGCTGACCCAGAAACGCAGTTTCCCCAAGGGCACCTACGTCGTTCCCACGGCTCAGTTCCTGGGTCGATTGGTCACGCACATGCTGGAGCCTGAGACCGACGACAATGTGGTGTACTGGAACACCATGGACGCCTGGATCCCCCGACCGGTGGAGGAAACAGAAGGGGATGTTGGAGATCAGCAGGGTCGGCCTGCCGGGATGCCTCCGGGTTTCGGCGGCCAGCGCGGCCCTCAGGGCCCGCCGGTGTTGCCTATCTTCAAGCTCATGACCCCCACCCCCCTCTCCACCCGGTTGATCGTCGGCTAGCCAGGAGAAACAAGCGTCCCTCTCCCCGGAACCGGCGGGGAGGGGGACGTTCGATCCTTGAAGAAGTTGGAAGCGTTACATCCCCATCACACGGAGGATGGGATACTCGGACCCGACCTCCAGCAGGGAAGAAAATGCCGGGAGGGGGGCGAGGCCCCACTGGGACTGGGGCTCCAGAAGCGTGACGATCAGGTTTGACTGGAGCCCTTGGGTGGAGACCAGGAGGTATCCCCCAGGAATCTCCCCCTGGCCGCGGGTCTTTGTGACCTCTACCTCCAGAAAATCCTTGTCCTCCTTCTGGGTAGCCTCCACGCCAACGATCCGGTAGGTCTCGATTTCGGCCTGGGCCGGCCCCTCCAAGCGACTCGATGGAATCCCGTGCCGTTCCAGGACTTCGAGGGCCCCCGTCAGGTGGGGGGGGATGGCATACCCCATGGGACGATCCACGAAGAGGGTGGCCTCCATGGTGGGATAGTACTCCTGGATGACCAGCGTGCTTTCCTCTCCGGTCTCGGCGTCCAGCACACTCACTTCCAAGGTCGGTTGAGCCGGATCTTTTATGTAGTCCATGACCAGAGCCACCTGATCCGGGCTCTGCCCTCCAGCCAGGATCGCCTGTTCACGCTCCACCATCTCCTTCACCTCCGCCGCGTGGCGGGCAAAGAAGTCCAGGAAGGCTTTCATGGTCTCCAACTGCTGACGAGACCGCTCCCGGATGTTGTCCTCCACCGTGAGTCCGTTTCGGCCCTCGATGAGGAAGGTGAGTGCGTTGTAGATCCCGGTTGAGTTACGCCCGTCATTGATGGCCGCCGTGGAGTGGCGGAACCGGGCATCCGGTCCGTCGGTGACGAGATACCGGTTCAAACGAACGTTCTTGGACACCAAAGCATTCCGCATCTCCGGAATCACTCGCTCCACAGCGTACCGGCGGAGTTCAATGGACATGTTGGCGTTGGTGAGGCCGTCGATCTGTTGTCCGAAGTTCTTCCAAAGCCCTTTCTCCACCCAACTCCTACCTGCGAACCCATACTCATGGACGTCCAGAACCACATGTGGCATCAGTTCCTGGAAGACCCGATGGACCGCCTGAACCTCCGGCGTGAACAGGGGGAGGTGATCCCGGTTCAGGTCCATCCCGTCGGCGTTCTGTCTCTGCCGGGCCTCCGACCCGTCTGGGTTCACCTGGGGAATCAGGTAGAAGTCGATGTGTTCCCGGAAGCTCGAGAACCCGCCCGTGGCGATGTCCCTGGCCAGGGTGATGGACGCTTCCATCCCGGAGTGCTCATTCCCGTGTTGTTGGGCAAAGAAGAGGACCTTCAATCGTTCATCGGACCCTGGGGCCCCCTCCGCAGGGGGATCGAAACGTAGGAGGAGCAGGTCGCGGCCCTCCACCGAAGCGCCCACCCGCTCCAAGGTGAAAGCGCCTGTTTCCTCCTGAAGGCCCTCGAGGAAGGATACCATCTCCAGGTGGGGGGTCAGGAAAGGTCCTTCAGCCTCCTCCAGGGGGGTGGGATACGCAGTGGGACGACAGCCGATCAGCACCAGAAAAACAATGAAAAAAGCAGCCGAGAACCGCTTCGAAGTACGTGACATTTCCAGGCCCTGAAAAGGGGAAAAAGACGCTTCTCGAACCCTCAGTATGCCGGCTGGCCACCGACACGTCCATAGCCTCCAAGCGGATTCCAGGCGTCCTGCCGGGCAATACCTCAGCCCGGTCTTTTTCCCCGCTCTTTCTTTCTGCCGCCCGGGCGAGAAAAAGGCTTCCTTACGGGTGTTCACCGGTGTATCGTCGACCACACGGGTGTCCACCGGTGTGTCGTCGACCACCGGGGCCGTCTCACCGTTGGCTGAGGTGGAGACCCCCAAAACCTGCGAGCTTTCGGCGGAGCGATGAATAGGCCGCAACAAACGGGACACTTCGGGGCGGCCGGCCTCCTTGCCGTCGTCCTTTCAGCTCTCGCGTTGGGAGGACCCGTATCCGCCCAGACCATCGTCGGCCGTTTGATCGACGGGGAATCCATGCAACCGATTCCCTTCGCTGTGCTTCGACTCCTGAACCTGGAAGAGGTGGAGGTTGGGTTTTCCGCCTCTGACCAGAAAGGGGAGTTTGTTCTCGAGGCCTCCGAGCCTGGTCAATACTTCATTTTGGCTGAAGCGTTTTCATACCATTCCGTCCAGGACGGTCCCATCTCTTTGGGGCCCTCCGATACTGTGGGGGTCCAGTTCTTCATCCCCCCCGATCCGGAGGTCATGGATCCGCTTCTGGTCGTGGCCACTCCGACTGAACGGCGCCTGAGGATGGCCGGGTTCTACCGGAGGATGGAAAGGCAGATGGGTCAGTTCTTGACTCGGGAAGAGATCGAAGATACCCGAGCCCACGACCTTTCCGGAGTGTTGGCCATGGTCCCGGGGATGGTGCTTCGGCCGGCGCGGGACGGGAGGTTGGTGGCCGTGTTTCTCAGAGGCCAGGTCCCGACTTCGCTTTCAAGCGGGATGAGGTGTTACCCCGCCTACTATATCGACGGCGTGCGCATCCAGGAAGGTGGTTCTGAGATCGACCACTACGTCCATCCCTCCAATATCGAGGCCATCGAAGCCTACGTCAGTCGCGGTGAAACCCCGGCCCAGTATCGGGATATCCGCAACCGATGCGGAACCGTCCTCATCTGGACGAGAAAATGAACCGCCGGCTCACCTCGGTGGGGTGAGCCG
>CBDUAX010000365.1:0-5352 GCA_965365235.1 uncultured bacterium | reverse complement strand
CGCCATCAGGCTATCCCACAGGGCTTCCGCGTGGTGCGCTTCGCCCCATATCTCGTAGCCCAAGTCCCCGGTATACCCCGTGCGCGTGATCTCGACGGGGGCCCCGCCAATCTCGCCGCCGATCAGACGAAAGAAGCCGAGGTTGTCCGCTACGCCATTGGCTGCCTCATGCAGAATTGCCCGGGCCCGGGGCCCCTGAAGGGCCAGGGCAGCCAGCTTTTCCGAGGCGTCCTGGATAGAGACGTCCATGCCCAGGGCGTTGTCCTGCAGCCATCTCAGATTGGATTCCGCCGAGGTGAGGCGGAAGGAAGAGTCGCCGAGGCGGGCCAGCGTCCCGTCATCCAAGACTTTGCCGTCGTCATCGCACCAGGGGGTATAGAGCACCTGGTGGACCTTACATCTATGGACGTCCCGAGTGACGACCCGATTCAGGAGCCGTTCGGCATCAGGGCCGTCGATCCGGTACTTGTAGAGGGGCGAAATGTCGAAGAGAGCGGCTGAATTGCGGATCGCCCAGTACTCGCGATCATGGTGAAGCTCGTAGGCGCTTGCCGCGAGGTACCCCGACCAACGGCGCCAGGCCTGTGCCTGGTTCAGGGGCGCTGTACGAGTATGGAACGGCGTGGTTCTCAGCTTCCTATCCCCCTATCGCTACTGTCTCCGGTTTGAGGTGTTTGTCGTACCAGGCCAGGTAGCGCTGATGAAGGTCTTTCCGGTAGTAGGGAAGGCTGATGCCATGGTGTGTGTTCGGGTAAACCACCAGGAGTGCCTCCCTCCCCATACTCTTGACCGCCTGATACATCATTTCGGCGTGTATGATTGGCACATTCCAGTCTTCCTTGCCGCCCACCCACATCGTTGGCGTAGTGATATTCTCCACATCGTTGTAAGGCGACAGTCCTTCGAAGAGCTCTCGGGCTTCTGGCTCCCATGGGTTTCCGAACTCGAGTCGGTACCAACGCTGGTACTGGTCGTGCCCGTAGCTACTGATCCAGTGCGCTCCTGAGGCGCCGGCGATGGCTGCCTTGAAGCGTTGGGTCTGAGTGATGACATAGTTTGTGAGGATCCCTCCGTAGGACCAACCGCCCACGCCCAGCCGGTCGGGATCGGCCCAGCCCCGTTCGATAACGTAATCGACGCCGGCGATGACGTCCTGCGTGTCCTTTACCCCCCATGACTGCCAGATCCCCATCTGGAAGTCCTTCCCATATCCCGAAGACCCTCTGGGGTTCGTGGTCACTACCAGGTACCCGTTGGCCGCGAAAAGCTGGGCTTCATAGTTCCAACTGAGGGTGTATTGGGATACCGGACCACCGTGGATTCGCAGGATGGTCGGGTAGCGCACGCCTTCCTGGAACCCGAGGGGTTTGTAGACGAACCCCTCGATCTCCGTACCGTCGGCGCTTGGGAAGTGCACATTCTCGACCTCCACCAGGTCGATCCCGGCCAGCAGTTCGTCGTTGTTGTGAGTGAGCTTGCGCATCTCCCCGCTTGCTTCCCGGATGTAGAGGTTCCCGGGCTCATGGGGTTCGCTGATGAGCGCGACAATGGTGTGATCCTCCCCGATCGTGACAGTGTTGACGCTCCGCGGCCCGTCGATGACCCGCGTCACCCGGCCACCTTCGGAAGGGATCCGGGCAAGGTGACGCTCGCCGCTGTCAGCAACCTGGAAGTAGATGAAGCTTCCGTCGGAGCTGAAACTTGGGCTGCTCGCACCCCTGTCCAGGCTTTCTGTGAGGATCTTCGCCTGACCGCCGGGCTCTATCACTGCCACCATGGGCAGATCGTAGGGCGCATGGGCGAAGTCCGTTTCGGTTATGTAGACGAGTTGCTTGCCATCCGGGCTCCAGGCCGGGGAACTGTCCGGGCCGGGGTTCGAAGTCACCCGGGTAGGCTCGGGATGGAGATCTGCGCTGTTTACATCCACCAACCAGATGTTGGTATCGAAGTTGGCGTCGGGGTCCGGGCTTCGATTGCTGACGAAGGCGATGGTCTCCCCGTCGGGGGACCAGCCTGGCTGGGAGTCGTCGTAGTCCCCTGAGGTGATCTGGACGGTTTGTCCCGTGGCCAGGTCATAGGTGTAGAGGTGATTCCGACGCCGGTCCAGATATCCAACGTAGTCGCGTTTGATCTGCAGGCGGTCGATGACCCACGGCTCGGGGATGTCCGCTCCGGACTTCGTCTTCGCTGCCGGGTTTTTCTCGGGTGGCGCGTCTTTGATGGTCAGCACCAGTCGCTTTCCGTCCGGTGACCATTCATAGGAGGAGACGCCCTCGTCGACATCCGTGAGCTGTGCCGCCTCTCCACCCTGGAGAAGATCCAGGGCCCAGACCTGTGTCTTGCCGCCGTTTCGAGCCGAGAGGAAGGACAGGCGCCGTCCGTCCGGACTCCATCTTGGGCGTGATGCCGAGTTCCCCTTCCCTGTCATGGGAAACGGCCCGCTTCCATCGGCACCGACGAGCCAGATCCGGGTTTCGGAGCTGTTGGTGTCGTAGTCCGTCTTGCTGACCGTGTACGCGATCCGCTTGCCGTCTGGGCTGATCCGCGGAGAACCGACGCCCTCGATGAGGAATTGGTCGTCGATGGTGAGGACTCGGTTTTGTGCTGTCGGGCTGGCTGTGGCACCTGGAGGTCCGGACCCTTCGGCCCCCGCCTGTGCCGCGACGGGGGACGAGTGGAAAACGCATGATGTGAGGCACGCCAGAACGACGGCTCCGGCCGGATTGAGGCGCTTGGGCAGGCGGTTCATCTAAGGACTCCCTCATCGGTCAGACGAACGGACGAACAGAAGATCAAAAGGCAAGAGATTGGCACTAAACCCCACCCGGCGAAGAGACATAGGCAATGCCGTTGTTTTTTGCCCAGGTGTTCACGGAAGCAATATCGGATCTGTTGATCTCGGCCAGCTCCGCTTTTCTTTCGGTCCACTCGGTTTTCAGGTCTTCAAGCCGCTGGAGTGATCCCGCCGACACGGGCGCACCTGCCCGGTCCATCACATCGAGGAGATGTCTCATGTGCACGTCCAGCATTGGCGGCATGCTGTCTTCATCTTCGTATGTGCCGTAGTTGTTTTGGGTGATCATGTCCTCCCAGTCGGCCAGGCGCTGTACCCCCGACTCCCCAGCTGCCCGGAGCTCCGAGGCTTCCGGATAATCCTCCAGCAGGGCCTTGATCTGGCCCCGGGCTTTTCGCACCGCCTGGAGACGGTCAAGTAGCTCGTTCAGTAGATGGGTGACCTCCTGCAACCTGTCAGCGAGGAAGGTATAGTCGGCCGGTGTGGCTTCATTCCGGGGATCTGGGAGCAAGGTCAGATCGGCCATGGTTTCGGCGTCCCCAATGGCGATCCGGACCCGATACTCCCCTGGGATCACGCTGGCGCCGCCAAAGCCAGCGAATAACTTGACGTTCTCCACGCAGTGCAGCCCATTCCGGCGCATATCCCAGGCCCACTGATTCAGACCCTGCTTCTTCGGTGGGTACCGAACCTGGAAGGGCAGCCTCTGGTCCATGTTGCCGAGAATGCACCGCTCGAAATCACCCTCCTCACTCGAGTAGCTTCTAACCTCTGTCCCATCCGCATCCAGGATCTCGATGCGGAGAGGTCCGTCATGTTCCTCGGCGATGTAGTAACTCAGGACGGCCCCGCCGGGAGGATTTTTCCCCTCCCCAGCCCCGCCACCGCCGAACCGGATCATCGGTGTTGCCCTGGGCACGAACAAATGCAGGGGCTTCTCGGTCAGGTCGGCGTTGGCCTGCTGAACCACCGTCAGGTCGTCCAGAACCCAGAACCCACGGCCCTGGGTGGCGGCCACGAGATTCCCCTGTCGGATGGTGAGGTCCGTGATGGGGACAGGAGGCAGGTTCAGATCAAGTGACTGCCAACGTTCACCCCCGTCGAATGACACGAACATTCCGCCTTCCGTTCCGGCGTAGAGGAGGTCCTGGCGTTCCGGATCTTCCCGGATCACCCGAACGAAGTTGTTCTCCGGTAGATCCTGGTCGATGCGCTCCCAGCTCCGCCCGTATCCGGTTCCTTTGAAGATGTAAGGCTGGAAATCGTTCAACTTGTATCCGGTCACGGCGATGTAGACCGTACCGGCATCATGAGGACTGATCTCGATCGCATTGATCTGGGCACCTCCCAGATCCCCGGGAGTCACGTCCTCCCAGCTTTGGCCATGGTCGCGAGTGAGGTGCAGGAGGCCGTCATCGCTAGCGACCCAGATGGTTCCGGATTCGTGAGGCGATTCGCTGATGTAGAAGATGGTGCCGTAGAACTCGGCTCCGACATTTTCAGGGGTCAGCGGACCACCATTCAGTCCTTGCTTGTCCGTTTCGTTCTTTGTCAGGTCCGGACTGATCTCCTCCCACGTCACCCCGCGATCGCGGCTACGCAACAACTTCTGCGTGCCGAAATAAAGCACCGTCGGGTCATGGGGGGATGCTGCGATGGGTGCGTTCCAGTTGGTCCTGTATTTCAGATCCTTGGACTGCTGTCCGTAGACATATTCCGGGTAGGGTTTGATGGGCCGGGTGCGTTTGTTCTCGTGATCGTACTCGGTCAGGGTGCCATTGATGGTCGTGGCGTAGATGAGGCGAGGATTTTCCGGGTCGAAGGCAATGTGCGCGCTCTCGCCCCCACCCACGTCGAAGTAATCCCCATGGCCGATTCCGCCACTGAATGTCCGGCTTGCGATGGCCACCGTTGAATTATCCTGCTGGCCGCCGTAGATCCGGTAAGGCACCTGGTTGTCCGTGATGACCCGGTAGAACTGGGCCGTGGGTTGGTTCATGATGCTGGACCACGACTCGCCGCCGTCGAAGGTCACCGTGGCGCCCCCGTCATTCCCATTGATCATGTTCTGGTTGTTGTCGGGATTGATCCAGTGGTCCTGGTGATCTCCGTGGGGGGTCGGCCTTTTCTCGAAGGTCACGCCGCCGTCGATGGATTTCATGAACGGAGCGTTCAAGACATAGACCGTGTTTTCGTCCACGGGGTCCGCTTTGATGTGGTTGTAGTACCAGGCCCGGGACCAGAGGATGCGGTCTCCGTTTTTCAGGCTCCAGCTTTTGCCGAAGTCATCGCTCCGGTACAGTCCTCCTTTGTCCAGCTCTGCCTCCACGATGGCATAGACCCGGTTTGGACTGCTGGCGGACACGTCCACCCCGATCTTTCCGATCAACTCGGGAAGCCCACCCCCGAGCTTCTCCCAGCTGTCGCCACCATCCGTGGATTTGAAGATGCCGCCGGCCGTTCCGCCGGACTTGACGAACCATGGTTTACGCCCGTGTTCCCACATGGCGGCGTAGAGGATTCGCGGGTTTGTCGGGTCCATGGAGAGGTCTGTCGCG
>CBDUAX010000364.1:0-5361 GCA_965365235.1 uncultured bacterium | reverse complement strand
GAGGAGGTTCGTCACCGGAACGATGGCGGCCCCGGCCTGGAAGGGGTGGTTCTCTCGCGTTATGGAGTGCACGGTGATGAACCCGCCGTGACTCCATCCCATCATCCCCACCCGGTCCGGATCCACATGGGGGAGGTTCTCGACCATCCACCCGTACGCATCCATGCAGTCATCCACCTCATAGCCGCCGTAGTCGATGGCCCGATGATGTTCCGCACCGTACCCGGTGCTCCCCCGGTACTCCGGAGCGATGATGACGTAACCTCGCTCCACGGCTTCCCGGACGAAGGGCCACATCGTGGTGCCCCAGTTCCCGTGGACGCCTCCGTGAACCCAGACCATGGCCGGGTGCCCACCCGGGCCCCTCTTCTCCAGGGGCTGGTAGACATACGCCGGAATTTCCATCCCGTCCACGGAGCTCCAATAGCTGATCTTCTGGTAATCGACTACGCCCTCAGTGACGGCGGCATAGATGCTGTCGGTCCGGGCCTTGCCCTCGATGGCCGCCTCATAGTCCGAGACCGGATGGTCCTCCCATCGGTCACTGACGTACAAAGCTTCCATCCTGGCAGAGTCCTTTTGAACGACCTGCCGGGGCCTCTGGCCCAGGGCGGCTGAAGGAAAGGAGAGCGCGAAGAAAGAGGTCAACAACAGAACCGGCAAGATCCGGTTGAGTGCACTGGAGGTGTTCATGCCAGGTGGCTCCCTGAAGGATCGTAAGAACCCAGATGAGGAGGATCTGACGTCGTACTGGCCCTGTCAAGGAAGGGCGGAAGCCGCAGATGGCCAGGGGCAAGGAGAGCTGGACCTCCTGCGGGAATCGGCGTGGATTGAGGCACATCCCCCCATCGGCGGACACGCCACCCCTTGACTCCCTTGGCCCAACGGCCTATTTGAAACCCGTTGGAGAAGGTGGGCTGCAAGGGTTGGCCCGCTCAGCTTTGACCCGAGGATGGTCCATGCCCGCTTATTCCTGCCGTCGCTGGTGGTGGCGCTCCCCAGGGAGCAGCGGGAGAGGTGTGGGCGACACGTTCTGAACTTCAGAAGTACTCGACACCGACTTCCACCCGCTGCGAAGGATGCGGCGGGTTTTTCTTTTGAGAGGGAGAGGAAAGGATGGACCCGAGGAACGGCATTGTTCCACCGGAGGATACCGGCGCCCTGAAGGTCGGCGAGCTACCGGAGCTCCACATCGTCAGGCTGGACGAGATCGTCCTTCACGAAGACCCGGACATGGAACGGGTGGCCCGCCTGGTGGATCGGTTCAGCGCCGACGGTATCTTGAAGAACCCCCCGGTGGTGGGTCGGTCCGAAGGACATCGGCACATCGTTCTCGATGGTGCCAATCGGGTGACATCTCTACGAAAGCTCCATTACGACCACGTTCTGGTCCAGGAACTGGACCTGTTCGACCCGGGTCTGCAGCTGGAATCGTGGCACCATGCCATCGAGTTTGTCCCCGCCGACGATCTCCTCTCCCACGCCATGTCGGTTGACGGGGTTGGGTTGGAGGAAGGAGAGGAGCCCCACATCTCCCATCCTTCCGTCCTGGCACGTCTCAGATTTCCGGAGGGGCGGGCCGTGACCCTGACGGGCGCTGAAGAGCTTCTGGAGCGAGTCAGCCAACTCCATCAGATCACCCGGATCTACCATCGCTTTTCCAGTTTCGATCGCGTGAGCTACTCCGGGATGGAACACCTGGTTCGGCACTACAGGAACTTTACCGCTCTGGTTTCCTTTCGCCGCTTTACCCTGGCCGACCTTCAACTCGTCACAGACGCCGATGAGCGGATGCCCAGCGGCGTCACCCGCATCCTCCTTCCGAAGCGGGCTCTCCGCTTCAATCTCCAGCTCGAGATCTTGCGAGCAGGCCTATCTCTGGAAGAGAAGGAGCGTTGGCTCAAACAGACCATCAAGGAGAAGGTGGCAGAGAAGGCGATCCGCTTCTACCGCGAACCCACCTTCTTCTTCGATGAATAGACCCGTGCCCCAACCAGTACCTCAAGAGGAGAGACCATGTCTTCCGTAAAGATTTTCCTGAATGAAGGGGAGATGCCGACCCACTGGTACAACATCCAGGCTGACTTCCCGAAGCCTATGCCACCGGTCATGCACCCCGGCACAAGACAACCCATCGGGCCCGAGGATCTGGCCCCGCTATTCCCCATGGCCCTCATCGCCCAGGAAGTGAGCCAGGAGCGCTACATCGAGATCCCAGAGGAGGTCCAGGACATCTATAAGATCTGGCGTCCCAGCCCCCTCATTCGGGCCCGGAACTGGGAGAAGGCCCTCGGGACCCCGGCGAAGATCTACTACAAGTGGGAAGGCGTAAGCCCCGCTGGGAGCCACAAACCCAACACCTCTATCCCGCAGGCCTACTACAACAAGCAGGAGGGCGTCACCCGGATCACAACCGAGACCGGGGCCGGCCAGTGGGGAAGCGCCCTCTCCCTGGCATGCAATTTTTTCGGCATCGAGTGCAAGGTGTACATGGTCAGGGTTTCTTACGATCAGAAGCCCTACCGACGCCTCATGATGGAGTCATGGGGAGGGACCTGCATTCCCAGTCCTTCCGACCAGACCAACGCCGGACGGGCCATTCTCGCATCCGATCCCGACACCCCGGGCTCATTGGGGATCGCCATCAGCGAGGCCGTTGAAGAGGCGGCGTCGAGGGAGGACACCAAGTACTCTCTGGGCAGTGTGCTGAACCACGTAATGCTTCACCAAACGGTGATCGGGCTCGAGTCATTGAAGCAGTTTGAGATGGCCGGGGACTACCCCGATGTGGTCATCGGTTGTTGCGGCGGGGGATCAAACTTCGCCGGATTCGCGTTCCCATTCCTACGCGACAAGATCGTCGACGGAAAGAAAACAGAGGTCATCGGCGTGGAGCCGAAGGCCTGCCCCACACTGACCAAAGGGCTGTACAAGTACGACTTCGGCGATACCGCCTGCACCACGCCCCTCATCCGGATGTACACCCTGGGCCACGACTTCATTCCGCCACCTCTCCACGCGGGCGGACTTCGTTACCACGGGATGGCGCCTTCCGTCAGCCACCTGTACGAGCTGGGACTCATTGAAGCCAAGGCTCATCATCAGACGGCCTGTTTCGACGCCAACTTGAGCTTCGCCCGGGCGGAGGGGCACCTGATGGCGCCCGAAACCTCACACGCGGTGAAGGAAACCTACGACGAAGCTCTACGGTGCAAGGAAAGTGGCGAAGCGAAGGTCATCGCTTTCAACGCCAGTGGGCACGGGCACTTCGACATGGGGTCCTACGAGAAGTACTTTTCCGGTGAGCTGACGGACTACGAATATCCGGAAGAGAAGGTCCAGGAAGCCCTCTCCAAGTTGCCGGAGATCGACTGAGCAGACACGATCCCACGGAGGGCTGAAGAGCGCCGAGGCCGAGTTCGGTGGGGGCAAGGCGTGAAAGGGGCCCCACTCCCAATGGTGTGCCGGGGGAGTGGGGCCCGTGGGTTCGGGGCTTCATTGGCTCGAGAGCTTCAGGGCGTCAGCTCGAACCCGGCGTCTCCCTTCGCCCAATGTTCGCAGGTGTCCAGATCACTACAGGTTCGACAGTTTCGCCGAAGAACATCGTAGTGGAGCAACTTCACCTCCGGTGAGATGAAGTCGTCGCGCACGGCTTCCTCACCGAACAGGTCCGTGCTCAGGTATTTCTTGTTGTCGTCCGAGAAAACCGTCGCCACCACGGCATCATCCCCGAGTTCCTCTGCAACCAGAAGTGCGCCCAGGAGATTCGCACCGGACGAGATACCCACCCCGAGACCCAACTGGGATGCGAGAGCCCGGGCCATCAGGATGGAATCGCCATCGGAGACCTGAACGACGGGATCGAGGAAATCCAGATCGACGATCTCCGGAATGAACTCATCGGAGATCCCCTGGATCCGGTGGCTCCCGACCTTGCACCCGGTGGATAAGGTTGGAGACTCGGAAGGCTCCAGGGGGTGGACTTTTATGGATGCCTTCTTGGATCTGAGGTACCGTCCAACGCCCATGGCCGTCCCCCCCGTACCGACTCCCGCAATGAACGCATCGGGTTCGAGATCTCTGGCTTCCAGCTGATGCCAGATCTCGGGGCCAGTGGTCTGCTCGTGGGCTGCGATGTTCGCGACATTCGAGAACTGATGGGGAAGGAAGACCGAATCATCCTCTCCTGCCAGATCATCCGCCTTGGCGATACTCCCCAGGAACCCCCCCTCCTCATGGCTCACGAGGACGATTGAAGCCCCATAGCTCCGGATCAGGTCCTTCCGCTCCTGACTCATCCAATCCGGCATGAAGATCGTTACCGGATGTCCCAATGCCCTCCCAATGGCTGCGAAGGCGATGCCTGTGTTCCCGCTGGTAGCCTCGGCGATGCTGAAACCGGGCTGAATCTCTCCCGCTTCATATGCAGTGCGGAGGACGTGGAGGGCCATCCGATCTTTGATACTGCCCGTCAGATTCGACTGCTCCGACTTGGCGTAGATGGTTCGCTGGCGGCCCCGGAAGGAGCATTGGATGGCCAGGAGAGGTGTGTTTCCCACAACCCGCGTCAGCCCCTTGAAGGCCATCTCGAGGGTAAGTGTATTGAGCGTCATCGACAGCGCTTCGCTTGGGTTTCAAAATCAAGAATCACCAGAAGTAGAGATGTTACGGTTTGGGAACCGGGTGCGACAGGAGGAGAGCTGTTTCGGATCGTGGGCCCCTTCCGGGACTCCTGCGGGGGGGTTCAAACCCCACATCCTCCGAGATTGTATCGAAACGGACCATCGATCTACCCGGAACGGCGCGCCGGACCGTCTCTTGATCGGCGACAGAAGTAACCAACTGCAGAATTAAAGAGAACTTCAAACATCCTAAATCATTGTGATATTTGCACTTACTTGGCAAAGAGAGAGTGCCACCCCGTGCCCGGCACCCTCTCTGCACGCTTTGGCCCCAGCCAACGGCACGTCCAAGATCGAATTGTATTGTCCCTAAAGGAGGTTTTTTGCTATGAATTCAGGCGCTTATCAGCCCCTGATCCGCCGCGGTGGCACCCTGTTCGCCCTCGGGGTTCTACTCTCCGGATGCGCTCACGTGAAGCCGGAAGAACTCGACTCCCGCCTGGCGAACCTGCGGACTGAGATGCAAGGGGAGATCACTCAGGGTGACCAGAACCTACAAACTCAGATTGACACCGTGAGCGGCGACCTGACAGCGCACGAAACCGCGCCCGACCCGCACTTCGCTTACGTAAAGAAGACAGGCGACGTGATGTCCGGGGCGCTGGAGATAGACACCAGCGCGCCAACGCCGGTCAGCGTCATCACCACAGATGATCTCGCGCGATTCAACCTCTCGGGG
>CBDUAX010000363.1:0-5370 GCA_965365235.1 uncultured bacterium | reverse complement strand
GGGGACCCCCTGCCTCCACGACCCGCACCCCGAACTGATAGGGGAGCGTCCATCCCGAGACGTCATAGGGCCGTTTGGGCGGGCCGCCCGGGTAGTCCCTGAGGTCCGGGTACTCCTGGACCTCGAAGAGGGTTCGAACCAGGGCTGAGAATTCCTGATCCATGGGAATCACCCAGGTCCCGGGAGGGTGAACGATGCCGTCCAGAACCACCTGTTGGTCGAGCTCCCACACCTCCACTCCGTTGAACGCCAGACGTCGGAGCAGTTCTACCGGGGCCACCGGGTCTCGCTGATCTCGAGGGATCAGGTAGGCGTAGGGAGGCTCGTCCAGGTGACGTTGGATGGCATCTCTCCCTGCCTGATATCGATTGAAGAGAAGGTCCGTCTTGTATTTGGCCGCGTATTCGAGGACCGCCAGCGAGGCAGTCTCCATGTACTCCACGGCGTCTCGAAGTCGCCACCAGCCTCCGGGCCAGGGGCTGGAGTAAAGGGATTCAGGTTGAAGTCCGGCTCCCCCCTGGGTCACGTCCTCAGCGGTATAGAACCTTGGCGTGGCATATCGGTAGAGGGCCGTCTCGGTCCAGAACGCCGCAGCGTTCTGGAGCATGGGAAGGTAGTCGATATACCCTGGATACCAGGCGTCGAAGACGCCCATATGGGTGGCGCCGACCTGGCCCTTCTCCTCCAGCCCCTGGGCCATGACCATGCCCAATGTGTTGACCGTTCGGGCCATGAGGGGGTGCACCCGATTTCCCACCGGATCTTCGAAAGGCGGGAGCCAGATTCGGGTAGGAAACGGGGCGGACTGGTGGTGCACAAATACGATCTGGGGTTCCCATTCACGCCAGGTCCGGCCGATCACCCGGGACTCCACCATGTTGAGCATGTAGGCGTCCCGGTTGTTGTCGTGGCCAACGTACTTCTGGTAGAGCTCCGGAAGGGGCGCGGTCTCGAAAGGGGTCCCGACATTCGACCGGTACCACTCTGCCACCTTGGTCTGCCCGTCTGGGTTCATTGTGGGCCAGAGCAGGAAGATCACGTTTTCCATGATGGCGGTGATGTCGGTGTCCGCCGTCCCAGCCAAGAGGTCGTAGGCGAGCTGAATCGTGTGCTGGTGGGCAGCTACCTCCGATGCGTGTACGGCCCCATCGATGTGGACGATGGCCTTCCCCTCCCGAGATAGCGCCCGGGCTTCCTCCTCTGAAACTCCCTTCGGATGGGCCAAACGCCAGGAGATCTCCCGGTACCGGTCCACCTGCGCAAGGTTTTCGGGGGATGAGATCAAGGCCACAAAGAACGGCCGATCCTCGGAGGTCCGCCCAATTTCCAGAAGGGTCAGGTGATCGGAGGCGGCATCCAGGCGCTGGAAATAGGCCAGAGATTCTTCGTAGCTCGCCAGCTGAAAATCGGCTCCGGGCCGGAAACCCAGGACCGATTCCGGGGTGGGGATGGCTTGGGATTGGCCGTTGAGGCTCCCTGGGCCAACGAACCCGAGTAGAAGGACCAGGACGGGAAGGACCCAGCGAGGATGGGGAGATCTTCTCGCCGGGAAAGAAATTCCTTGGCCTTCTTTCATGACTCAGACTCCACTCTCTCCCCCGGCCGCGCGACGACCTGGACATCTTCTGAAGCGAGCGGTGTACTTCCGACCACCAGCGGCATGGTTCCTCCACTCGAATGGACGTGGATGTGCCCCCGTGGTTCCTGGCTGGATACGGGGGTCGACCAACCCGGGGAGAATACCTTTCGGAGGGTCAGCCGTCCACGAATAGATCTTTCACTGCGGGCTTCTTCACCTTCCCCATGGCATTTCGGGGGAGGTCTTCCACCACGGCCAGCTTCTTCGGGATCTTATAGGTAGACAGCTGGTCTCCGGCCCAGGCTCGGAGGCTTGGAAGATCGAGGTCCACTCCCTTCCTTGGGATCACTGCGGCCGCAACGGCCTCGCCCCAGACTTCGTCCTCCACCCCCACGACTGCTACCTCCCGGACGGCGGGGTGTTGCCGGAGCACGTCCTTGATTTCCAGGGCGGAGAGTTTGTAGCCTCCAGACTTGATGATGTCCACGGAAAGGCGCCCCAGGATCCTATAATACCCATCCTCCAGGACCGCCATATCCCCGGTACGGAACCACCCGTCCACGAAGGACGCCTCGGTCACCGCCGGCAGTTGCCAATACTCCTGGAAAACCCCTGGGCCCCGAACCTGGATCTCCCCGGGCTCCCCCTCGCCCGCTATCACCTTCCCCTCCTCGGCCACCAGCCTCAGCTCCACGCTGGGAAGGGGCTGGCCCACGGCTCCAGGCCGTCGTTCGCCGTCCAGGGGGTTCGAGAGGCCCATCCCGATCTCCGTCATCCCGTACCGCTCCAGAAGACGTTGGCCGGTCAGGTCGGTCCAACTCCGGTGGGTGGCAGCGGGAAGGGCTGCTGATCCCGAGACCATGAGGCGCATGGATCGAAATCCCGAGGCCCAACCCTCCCGGACCTCTGCGGGCGCAGACTCGAGAGCCCGTATGAGCTTCACATAGATGGTGGGGACGGCCATGAACACTGTGTAGGCTCCCTCCATGACCCGATCCAGGATTCTCTCCATATCGAACTCGGGGAACGCTTCCACCAGGGCACCGGACCAAAGGGCACAGGAGAGGACGTTCACGATCCCATGGATGTGGTGCAGGGGGAGGAAGAGGGGGATGCGGTCGTCCTCCCGCCATCCCCACGCTTGGACGAGGTCCCGAACCTGAGCCTCGATGTTGGCGTGGGTCGAGACCACTCCTTTCGGCTTGCTCGTCGTGCCGCTGGTGTAGAGCATCAAGGCCCGACGGCTGGGAGTGAGGGTCGGTAGTCCCCCTGGCCCGCCCTTCGATTGAGGGGTTCCAGGGGCTCCAACCTGGGAAAGGCCGGAAGGGATATTCCCGCCAGGGGCCGTCCACCCCTCGCCCAGGACCCTCTCCACCGATTCCAGGGAGAAACCGAGGCGCTGGGATAGTCCCTCCAGCCGCGGCCGCAGCGCTTCCGACACGAGAGCCACCTTCACCTGAGCGTCGGTGAAGACATGCTCCAGCTCTGGTTCCCTGGCAGCCGTACTCAGGGGAACGGCGATGCCACCAGCCCGCCAGATGCCCCATAGCACCGCCACGTACTGGAAGCTCCCGGGAATCAAAAAGGCGATTCGAGCCTCCGCCAGGTCCGGGGCTCCGTTCAGAAGCACCCGGGATACCTCTCTCGAAGCCCCCAGGAGGTCGTGGTACGTGAGAGGGAAGCCGTTAGAGAGGATGGCGGTCCTTGGACCGTGACGGGTTGCGCGTTGGATAAGCTCGATTCCGCTCAAGGTGCCTCCGACTCCGACGTGGGTCCGACAAATTCCGGGGGTACCAGGTGGATCCCCTCCTCCGGCCCGGTCCCCGGAGAGGCAGCTATCCGAAAAGCGCTCTGATGAGCACGAAAAAAACCGAAGGCCCCAGGAGGCAACCGAGGCCCGTGTAGAAGGTGGCCGTCATGGCTCCATAGGGGACCAGTTTTGGATCGGTCGCGGCGAGTCCTCCAGCCACCCCGCTTGTGGTCCCCATGAGTCCTCCGTACACAAGTGCCGAGCGGGGATTGTCGAGGCCGATATGGGGTGCGATGAAAGGGGTGGCGGTCATGACCAGCATGGATTTGACGAGGCCTGCGGCAATGCTGAGGGCCATGACCTCGGAGGAGGCACCGATGGCCGTCCCAGTCACCGGACCCACGATATATGTGGCCGCCCCGGCGCCGATTGTGGTCATGCTCACCGGGTCCGAGTATCCAAAAGCGAAGGCCACGCCGGCTCCAACGACGAAGGACCCCAGGACCCCGGCCAACAAAGACACGACGGCCCCCAATCCCGCCCGTTTGATCTCGTCTAGACTCACACCGAACGATGTGGCCACGATGGCCAGGTCCCGGATCATCGCCCCACCCATCAGACCCACGCCAGCAAGGAAAGGGAGGTCGGCCAGACCCTGGTCTCCTCCGGTCTGAAGGCCGCCCAGATAGGCCAGCAGGAGACCCACCAGGATCGCTACCGAGGAACCGTGGACCCGGCCTCGAGTGATCTTGTCCGACGCGAGGTAGGAGAGCCAGACCACGAGTCCGACGAAGGCGAAGGCAGTCACCAGACCGTTCCGGATGAACACGCCGTTCAGGAGGTCCAGGATCCCAGTCATGCACGGCCGCCTTCCGACCCGGCATCCTGCGCTTGGTCCGGTCCGTTCTTTTTCGCGGCTCCGGCCTTCCCGGCCGGTGGTTCCACGGCTGGGGGATCCCCACCGATCCGGCTCAATACCGGCACCAGAAGGAAGCTCAAACCCACAGCCCCAACGCCGGCCAGGATGGCCGCGGCCCCCCCATCTACAGCCGCAATGACGTTCTGCTTGGCAGCCATGGCCACCACCACCGGGATGTAAATGGCGCTCCAGAACAGGACCCCCTGCTCGGTTAGAGGATGCAGACGTCCCCGCCGCCTCAGATGATCCGAGGAAAGGATGAGGAGAATCATGGCCAGGCCCACCCCACCCACGTTGGCCTCCACCCCCACCAGAAGACCCAGGAGGTCACCCAGGAAAAGGCCAGCGAGGAGGCATCCGGCCAGAAGGGCGACACCGTAGATGACCAATAGGAACTCCTTTGGGACCGGTGAATCGGTCCGTCAGAGGTAGAGGTAGGGTCCCCGGGGTGTCAAGCTCCCTTGGGGCTGCTCTTCCGATAGAGATTTTGCTATCTTCCTCTTTGGTTGGAAAACGGCCCCACGCCGGCTCCAAGGCGTGGGGTTTCTCTATGGCCGCGGGAGAGCGGGCTCCCCCGGTCACAAAAGCACCACCGAAGAACCGAAAAATCAGGGGACCAGGCGGAACATGAAAATCGGGTTGGTTGGCTTTGTTGGCTCTGGAAAAACCACCGTGTTCAATGCCATGACCGGGTTGGACGCGCCGGTAGGTTTCGGTGGAGAAGTGCGGGTTGGCACGGTAAAGGTCCCAGACGAACGTATCGGCAATCTGTCCAACATCTTCTCACCGAAAAAAACCACCTTTGCCGAGATGGCCTTTTGCGACATCCCCGGTGAGTACGGAGCGGAGAAAAAGGGCCTTTCTCCCCGATCTCTACAACAGATCCGGGATCAGGAAGCCCTCTGCCTGGTCCTTCGAGATTTCCCGAATCCGGCTTTGGAAAGCGCCCCCGACCCTCTTGGAGAGTTGGAGGACTTCCATGTCGAGTGTGTGCTGGCCGACCTGGAGATCGTCGAACGTCGCCTGGAACGCGCCAGGAAAGAGCAGGCCCCCGGGCAGGAGATCGCCGCTTTCGAGATCATGAAGCTCACCCTCGAAGAGGAACAGCCCCTTCGATCCGTT
>CBDUAX010000362.1:0-5402 GCA_965365235.1 uncultured bacterium | reverse complement strand
AGAGAGACCCCACCGGAGGGACCCCTCCCAGACCGTCTCCGTCATCTTGTTGAACTGGGTCTCCAGCTCGTAGTCGTAGTAGCGGGCATGAACGAGGCCCTGGAGTGTCATCCGCCGCCGAGTCCAATCCCGGTAGGGAAAGAAGGAATACTCCAGGCCCCCACCGACCTGGCCCGCCAGGTCCTGGTTGTTTCGTGTGGAGGTGGAGATTCCCGTCTCGATCCCAACGGACCAACGCTCGGCCAGGGAGTAGAATACCCGCCCGTCCGCCGATCCTTCTTCTCGCTGGTCCTCGTACTTGGTCCCGCTGGAGTACTCCCCTTCCCTCAGACTGACAGAGCCTCTTCCGGTAAAAGAGATCTTCCACAGTTCGGTAGTCCGGTTGGCGCTGAACCGGGCTGAGGCGCTCCGTTCCTCCTGAAGGTCCTCGTCCTCGTAGTCCACGTCGGCCCCGAGGCTGAACACCCAGTAATCCCAGGGGTCGTCCACGTCGCCCTGGAGTCCCGGGGGGAGGTCTGGAACCAACTCCTCCTCACCGTGAAGCCCGACACCCACATGGTAGGGGCCCGCTTGCCCCGACATGACCGCATATCTGGCAAGGCCCACAGCGAGGACGCCGGTGATCCCCTCGGTCCGGGAAATCTGGGAGTCGGTGTTGCTGTAGTTGAAAACCAGGCGGTCGTCGGCCCCTTCCAACTCCTCCCGCCCGATAAAATCCAGGAGGACCTCGGCGCCGGAGCCGGTGCTCTGGCCAGTCATGATCAGATGCACATCCGAGTCCCGAAGGTCCCTCACCCAATTCACATAGGTGATCTCGGTCCGGAAATGGGTCATGTTCCCAAAACAGGTGGGCGTCTGACAATCCAGGTACACCTGTAACGCGCCGTTTCGGGCTCCGTCCCCCCCTTGCTGGCCGGCGATCGAGAGGGGGGAGAGAGCTGGAACGGCCACCAGCAGGGCAAGAAAGAGCCTCGAGTTCCGAGTCATGTATTCACGCCTCCAAAGGCGTCTTTTCAGCCGATCGTCTCGGCCGGGTCCTTTTCAGTCGGTCTGGGTTAGAGGTCTGGGCGGCCCAAAGGGACGGGTCCCTTTCCTCAATACAGGCACCGGCTCCGGTTCGGGAGCTGCTTCATAGGCCGGAATCTCGGTGACCACTTCCGCCGGGTCCTCCTGAACCCCTTCTGTCGCCTCTTCCGAAGCCACGAAGTAGCGCCTGAAGAAGGCTGTCGCGTCATCCACCAGGGAGTACATCACCGGCACCAACACCAGCGTTAGGAAGGTGGCGAAGAGGATCCCTACGATGACCGCAACGGCCATGGGGCCCCACCACGCTGCCTGATCTCCTCCCCAATAGAAATCCGGGTTCAACTCTCTGAACAGACCGAAGAAATCCAGGTTCAGTCCCACGGCCAGGGGAACGAGCCCCAAAGCCGTGGTGAGAGCCGTCAGGATTACCGGCCGGAATCGGGTTTTTCCTCCCTGCACCAGCGCCTCACGACGGTCCATCCCATCCCTGTCACGCAGGATGTCGATGTAGTCGATCAGGACGATGGCGTTGTTCACCACGATCCCTGCCAGAGATATGACACCTACCCCGGTCATAATGATGACGAAGGGCATCCGGAAGATCATGAGCCCGAAAAACACACCCACGGTGGACATGATGACGGAACTCAAGATGATGACCGGTTTCACCACCGAGTTGAACTGTGAGATCAGAATGAAGCCGATGACCGCCAGGGCCAGGAGGAAGGCGGTGGAGAGGAATTCGGTGGCTTCTGCCTGCTCCTCATTCTCGCCGGTATATTGGACCGAATATCCGGGCGGGAGAGCCTGAACGAAGGGGATCATGGTCTGTTGAACCTCGGCCAGGACAGCATTGCTGTTGTACCCCGCCGCAACATCGGAACTCACAGTGGCGACCCGATCCAGATCCTTACGCTTGATGGACCCCAGGCCTTCCCCGACAACCCAATCTGCCACCGAGACCAGAGGAACCTGGGTTCCCTCGTGCATGATGGTTAGATCTTGCAGTGCGGTGAGCTCGCTACGGAATTCCGGCGCCAGCCTCACGACGATGTCGTACTCGTCGTTTCCGGTTCGGTATTTCCCGGCCTCCGTTCCGTTGATGGCCCCCCGGACGGCCATCCCCACGGCGGAGGTGGATAGACCATAGAGTGCCGCCTTCTCACGGTCCACCTGGACAGAGAGTTCGGGTCGGGCCTCGTCCAGGTCACTCTCCAGCCCCACCAGTTTCGGAAAGACTGGAGCGTCCTCCAGGGTCGCGATGGCCTGATCAGCCAAACTCTTCAGGACGGCAGGGTCCTCTCCGATGATCTCCATGTTCACAGGCATCCCGGTTGGCACGCCCTCCTCCATCTTGTCCACCGTGATGTCAGCACCCGCAACCTGGGTACCCACCCCTGCCTGGAAAGCGGCCAGGGTTTCGAAGACGTCGGTGCCCCTCTCCTGGAAATCGATGAACTGGATCGTCACCCGGGCACCCTCGGGGCCCGAGGCTCCACCCTCCATGAAGTTCCCACCTCCGTCATAAGACCCAATCTCCGATTCCAGCCGTTCGGCGATCTCATTGGTGAAATCGGCCCGCGTCCCCACGGGAGCCGCTACGTCTACCCATATCTGCTTCGGCGGAATGTCCTCAGGGAAAAACTCCACGCCGGCCGAGAACACGCCATACAGGACGAACGTCCCCACCAACACACCCAACGACCCGAAGAGCATCTTGACCCGATGGTTCAGGGCCCACCGAAGTTGTTTCTCGTAGTACTTGAGGACCGATGGGATCAGCGACTCCTGGAAGTACCGTCCCACTCGGTCCATGATGAGGACATGGCCGAAGTAGGCCGCTGCCGCCACAAGGCCCAAGAGGAGGGCCGTAAGCCAGTTCATCGAGGCGACGATGAGAAAGAAGAAGACCACGGCCCCAATGGCGGACCGGCGGGCCGTCTTGGTCAGCGGTTTCTTGGGCTCATCGTCCAAGCGCAGATACGCGCTGGTAAGGGTCGGGACGATAACCAATGCGACAAAGAGAGAACTGGAGAGCGTAATGATGAGCGTCAGGGGTAGATATCCCATGAACTCACCCACCATGCCGGGCCAGAACATGAGAGGTGCGAATGCACCCAGAGTGGTAAGGGTCGCCGCGATGACCGGCATGGCCACCTCACCGGTTGCCTTCTTCGAAGCCGTAACCCGATCCCACCCCCGCTCCACGTACCGGTAGGTGTTTTCCACGACCACGATGGCGTTGTCCACCAACATCCCCAGAGCGAGGATGAGGCTGAACAGCACGATCATGTTCATGGAGACGCCCAGCATCGCCAGGAGGAGGAAGGTCAGGAACATGGAGGTGGGGATGGAAAGGGCGACGAAGAACGACGTCCTCACGCCCAGGAAGAAGAACAACACGCCCACGATCAGGAGGAGCCCAGAGACGATATTGTTCTCCAGGCTGCTGACCATCATTCGGATGTCCTTGGACTGGTCCGACGTGATCTTCACCACCGTGGTCGGTGGGAACAGCGCTTCCATATCGGCGATGGCGGCCTTAACGGCATCCGACGTCTCAATGACGTTCTCACCGGTCCTCTTTACGACATCGAGGGTGACGACCGAATTCCCATCCAGCCGAGCATACGTTTCCCGTTCCGCAAAACCGAACTCCACCGAGGCGATGTCCCGGACATAGATGGGACGTCCATCCTCGGTACTGACGACGATGTCCTCGATGAGGGTCGGATCGTCGAACTCCCCGTCCACCCGGACCAGGTATTTGAAATCCCCCACATCGATAGAGCCACCCGGGATGTTCACATGTTCGGTCTGGATGGCCTCGATGACGTCGAACATGGCCAACCCGTAGAACTTGAGCTTAGCCAGATCCACATCCACCTTTACCTCCCGCTCCAACCCTCCTCTTAAATCCACCCTGAGGATGGTGGGGATCTGCTCGAGGCGATCCTGGAGGTCCTCTCCCAGCTCTTTCAGGCGAACCAGCCCGTACTCTCCGGACAGGTTCACCTGCATGATCGGAACGTCCTGGAAGTTGAACTCGATAATCGCCGGCTCCTCGGCATCCTCCGGGAGCTCGGGCTTAGCAAGATCTACCTTCTCCCGGACACTCTGGAGTGCGTCTTCCAGATCGACCGAGGTGGCGAACTCGGCGACCACGCTCGAATACCCCTCGATGGAGGTGGAGGTGAGTTCCTCCACATCTGCGATGGTGTTCAGCTCGTCCTCGATGGGCCGGGTAACCAGCGTCTCCATATCGGCTGGCGAAACCCCCGGATAGACGGTGCTCACCGCGATCATGGGGATTTCCATCTCTGGGAAGGACTCCTTGGGAATTCTGTTATAGGAGATGAGCCCACCCACAGTGATGATGAAGAACAGGACCCAGACGCTGGTTCGGTGGTCGATGGCATACGAGGTGAGCTTGAATTCCTTGAAGGACTTCAGCTCCTCCTTGGTCTTCGGTGGCCCACCCTGCTTTTTCTCACCGGGCATGCTCCCACCCCCACCGCTGTTTGACATCGAACGGTTCCTGCCGGATTTCTCGTCCATGCTCTTCTTCCTATCCCCCAGCAACCACGTTAACTCGGTCACCTGCCGCCACGATCTTCTGCCCCACCACCACCAGGCGGTCACCTGGCTCCAGACCGGACAACACCTGGATTCGATTGTCCTGTGCGGCCCCCAGCTCGACCTCCCGGGCCTCGGTGACCGAGTACCCATTCCTCTCGACCACAACAAATGCGATGAAGCCGTCCTCGATCCGAACAATCGCCTCCTGAGGAACCACAATGGCGTCTTCGTTGGTGCGCCTGGCCACAGCCACGTTTGCCACCATCTCAGGCTTGAATATCCCACCCGGGTTCCTGAGGACGAGCTCCAGAGGGAAAGTCCTGTTCCGGGGGTTCACGGCCGCGCCGGTATAGGAGACCCGCCCGGTGAATTCCTGATCCTCCAAGACGTCGAAGGTCACCACGGCATCCGCCCCGGTCTTGACGTCGGCAGCATACCGTTCCGGGACTCCGGCCGTGATCTTTACCGGGTTGTTGTCGACGATTCTGGCTACCGGTGTACCGGCACCCACCATATTCCCCACCTCGATCTCCCGGCTATCCAGGATCCCGGTGATGGGGGCACGTACCACCGTGCGCTCCAAGCGAGCCTCCAGCAGCCGAAGGTTCGCGGAAGTCTGCTCGGAAGCGTACTTGGCCTCAAGGTACATGAGCTCGGACCCGACCTGATCATCCTCGTAGAGGCGTTTCCGCCGCTCCCAGGTTTCCCTGGCTAGATCGGCGAGAGCCCTTGCCTGATCCACTTGGGCTTCAAGGAGCTCCGAGTCCAGCCGGAAGATGGCCTGACCCTCCTCGACC
>CBDUAX010000361.1:0-5407 GCA_965365235.1 uncultured bacterium | reverse complement strand
GGCCGAAATAAAACGCGTGGTGGCCCTGCTGGACGAGGGGGAGTGGATCACCGGAGGCCTCTGGGGGGCCTACGAAGAATGGTCCCTCGGAGCAGAGGCCGCTGACGAGAAGCGGGGTTCTCGTTGGGAACCGGATCGGTGGGTTATCGATGAGGTCACGGCAAACCATCCGGCCGTCCTGAACAGCTTCGACCGAGAGCTATACCTGGCCAACACGGCGGCGCTGGAAGCCGCCGGTCTCGTAGATGCTCCCGTGGATGGCATGAAGCTGAACGCCGACGGGGTTCCCACAGGCTTGGTCTATCGGGGATCCCCGGCCCTGGGGCGCATTCGAACCGTTCAGAAGCCCAAATCCCATACCCGAATGCTGGACGAAAACCGGGCGGCGCTGAAAGCGCTGCGGGAGGCCGGGATCGTGGAGGTACACGATATCGCCCGGCCCGACCAGGTCGAGAGGTATATCGAGCTTCAGAAGAACGGTGAACTGACCGCCAGGATATGGGCCAGGCCAGACCTTTCCCGTGGGGCCGACCTGGGTGCCCAGGGCTTCACCATGGGCCTCCACCCGGAGACCGGAGAGCCGGATGGCTTCCTCCGCTACGGGGCATTGAAGGGGTATATCGACGGGATCATGGGCACTCACGGCGCCCTCTTCTTCGAACCCTACGACGATCAACCCGACAACTATGGCCACTACCGCCAACACACCAGCAACGACTCTCAGATGCTGGAAGGCGACATGGAGAAGATGTACGGGCTGATTTTGGAGGGGCTGGAGGCGGGGTTCGTTCCCAACGTTCACGCCATCGGAACCAAGGGTGTCGCCCTCATGCTCGACCTGTATGAGCGCCTGATGAACGAGGGTGTGGACCTGGAGGGGTTCCGGGTCATCCACAACCAGGTGGTCCGGCCGGAGGACTTCCCTCGGTTCAACCAGCTGGGTGTCATCGCCGAGATCAACCCCTACCACCTCTCCGACGACATGCGGTGGATGGAGGAGCGCATCGGGTACGAGCGGAGCAAGGGAGCCTACGCCTTCGCTTCCATGCTGGAGTACGGCACCATGCTCTCCTTCGGTTCGGACTGGCCGGGCACCTCAGCCGCCGAGTACCACATGCATCCGAAGTACCTGATCCATGCCGCCGTGAATCGGACCACGTTGAACCACACCCCTGAGGGAGGGTGGTTCCCGGAACAGAAGATCTCGGTCCACGAAGCCCTGAAGGCGTACACCATCAACAACGCCATCGCCACCTTTGAGGGGGACGTCAGGGGATCCCTGAAAGCCGGGAAGCTCGCCGACATCACCGTGTGCGACCTGAACCTCCTCGAGATCGATCCCGCTGACATCCTCGATATGGAGATCGAGATGACCATCGTAGACGGAGAGATCGTCTTTCAGAGAAGCGAATAGGAAGAAGGAGTCCTGTGGAAGGGGAGGGCCCACGCTACGCTGGACCCTCCCCTTCCCCAATCCTCAGCACCCCCGTCTTCCTACGCTCCTGGAGAAGTTGTTCCACCTCCCGGTGGCCGGCCAGGAGGTTTTCCATCTGATCCGAGAGATCACGGGCGGTGGAGAGCTCCATGGTCATGCTTTCCACAGTTCCACTTCCCGCATGGAGGTAGAGGAGGCCAAGGCGGACCTTCTCGAGAGCCGTCACCGCCTCCGTCATCTTCTCCTGGGCTGCCCTTCGGGTACGTTCAACCCCATCCCGAACCCGGGCACGTTCCTCGGCTTCGGGCCGCGTGGGGTCATCATCCCCGATCTCGGCCAATACTGCGTCCAGCTCGGCGATCTGTCGGCGCATGCCCTGCGCATCGTCCTCCAACGCTTTCACGGTCTCCGGTAACCCCTTGAGATTCCGGCGCACTTCCCTTGGGAGCTCCTCGAACAACCGGTCTGCCGCCAGGCCAATGGCCACCTCTGTGGGGCGATGGACTCCGGAGACGGCGGGCGCGATCCGGTTCAGCCTCGCCCCTCCGAGCTTGAAGAGTACCTTCCCGACTTTCCCCTTCAAGAGCCGGAGCCATCGTTCGCCCATGACGTCTCCCCGGGCTCTGAACCGAACCTCCTGAGCAAGGGCCCCGAAGATCCCTGCGTTCAGTGTCCAGGCAAAGGCCGTGAAGGGCATGTACGGCGTCAACCACGCCGCCGCGAAGGAGATCCCCGCGCCAAGGAACCCCCCGCGTTTGAGGCCTCGGAACACCTGGTCCACCCAGGTCTCTCGCTCGCCAACCTGGAATCGGAACTCCTCATTCCTCCGAACCACATCCCCCAGGAGTGCCTGGGTGGCGTCGTCAGCCGTGAAGCCGGAGCTCAAGAGACGACGAACAACCCGCACCAGCCGCGCCAAGGGGAGCCCTGCCAGAGTCCCCACACCCAGGGCCATGACCCAGGCCCCCGATCCTCCGCCCCCTTCCATCAACATGGCCAAGAACAAAGGCACTGCCAGCAGCTGGCCAAAACCACACCAGGCCAGGGTCGTCTCGAAATCCCGGATCTCCTTGATGAATACCCTGAGCGGAAGGGGAAGCTCGCGATCGAGCTGGGTAGAGGGTCCCAAGGCCTCGGCCAGCTTCTCTCCGTCTGAGAAGCGCTGACTCGGTTCCTTGCGGAGGCACCGGTCCACGGCCGTAGCCACTCCCGGAGGTACGGACGGGGTCATGGTGGCCAACCGGGGAGCCGGTTGGGTGAGGTGCTGACCAAGAATCGCCGCCGCTGTCTCACCTTCGAACGGGACTCTCCCCGACAGTGCGTAGAATCCGACGCAGCCCAGACTGTAGAGGTCACTCCGGGCATCGACCTCAGCTCCCCTGGCCTGCTCAGGACTCATGAACTCCGCTGTCCCCAGGACATGGGCGGTTTCTTCACCACCGCTTTCCTCGGCTACCACTGCGATCCCAAAATCCGTCACCAGGGCCCGGCCGGTTCCCTTCTCCAAAAGGATGTTCTCCGGCTTCACATCCCGGTGAACCACACCCTGTAGGTGAGCGTAGCCCAACGCCCAGGAGACTTCTCGGAGCAGGCGGACGGCCTCATTGTTCGAAAGCGGGCCTCTTTCCCGAATTCGATCCGCCAGCGTTCCTCCCTCGACAAATGCCATGGCGAAAAACACGAAGTCCTGGACTTCGTCCACGGCATGGATCGGGACGATATTCGGGTGGGAGAGTCTGGCCGCGGTCCGGGCTTCCTTGAGGAACCGTTCCTTCAACCCCGGACGAGCGGCCAATTCCAACGGCAGAAGCTTGAGAGCCACCATCCTGTCCAGGGCCACTTCTCTGGCGAGGAAGACGATTCCCATTCCCCCCCGTCCGAGCTCCCGATCCAGGGAGTATCGGCCGGCGAGAGCCTCCTGGAGGGCAAGGAACTCGGCGGCGGTATTTTCGGGAGGTTTCAAGGTCATAGGCGCAGGATCGCTCCCGTGGGTTTGGACCGCAAGGCGCCCGACCTTTCCCTATGTCTGAGGGGCCTCTTCAAACCGAGAGTCGAGACATATTCCTTGACAGGTGCCACGCATACGGTGTGAATTGAAGCGTCACCATCCCCACGAAGAGCGAGACGTCCTGTAATCCCTGGCCGCCCACTACCGGGCCGGGCCTTCTCTGTTTTTCACTCTTCTTCGGGTTCCCCCCACCCACCTTCAGGAGGTTGACCATGCGTATTGTCCGCCGGATGCCGGTTCTTCTGGGTGTCCTGTGTCTTCTCGCCCAAACACCCCCTGCTTCTGCCCAGGAATCCCCCGTCGCCGGTGCGTGGATCACTACCGGCTGGGAGGGATTCGAAGGGGACCCGGAACCTGGGCTTCTGATCTTCACGGAAACCAACTACAGCATGATGTTCGTGCCGGCCGGTTCGGTGAGGGAGCGGTACGAAGGGGAGACCATGACCGACGCCGAGATGGTACAGGCCATGGCGACCCTGGTGGCCAATTCCGGCCGGTATACCTGGGAGGGGAACCGACTCACCACGGAAGCCTACGTGGCCCTGAACCCGAATTACATGGCCAATTGGGGAGAGAACCACCTCGTCTATACCTTCCGCATCGAAGATGGGATTCTCCACCTCACCTGGCCTGAGGGCTTCGCCGGCGAAGGGAACCCTCCCTTCACGGGGACCTTCAGAAAGGTCGGGTAGGAAGCCCTCCCCGACTTCCCGAATCACTCTGCCCGAAGGGCCTCCATGGGGTCCACCCGGGAGGCGGCCAGGGCCGGGATCACCCCGGCCAGCAAGGCCACACCCAACAAGGTCCCCACCACCCCCAGCCAGACCAGGGGGTCGGTGGGGGAGGTACCGAACAAGAGAGGTTCCAGCCTCCTGGAAGCCAGGAGTGCCAGGGCAAGGCCCAGGACGATGCCGATCCCCGTAACCGAGATTGCCTGGGCGAGAACGATGCGGAGGAGACGCCCCGCCGAGGCTCCCATGGCGCTCCGCACCCCGAGTTCCCGAGTCCGGCGCGCCACATTGAAGGCCAGGACGGAGTAGAGTCCGAGCATGGCAACCACCAGAGCCAGGGCTCCGAAAAGGGAGAACATCATGGCTCCGAGGACCCAGGAGCGGAGACCCGGGTCGATGAGCTCCTGGAGGGGTCGGATGTGGGCGAACCGAATCCCAGGATCTACCGCTCGAAGCTCTCTGCGAATGGGGCCGACCAGCCCATCGACGTCACCCTGAGCTTTCACAAAGAGTGCACTGGGGCCCATCCCCAGCTCGAGGGCCGGATCGCTGAAGGGAACGTAGTACTGCCAAGGCTCCTCCTCCGTCACCTCGCCCAGCTTACTTCGTTCCACCACCCCCACCACCTCCCAGCAGGGAGACTCCCGGTCTTCCAGAATCACACATTGTCCCAACGCGGATTCCGATCCCCAGAGTCCCCGGGCCATATTCTCGCTCACCACGACCACCCGGGCTGCCGAACGGGCCTCCTCCTCTGTGAAAATCCTTCCTGCTCTTTTCTGGATGCCGAGGGTCGAAAGATGGTCTGGGCTTCCAGCCGACACGAAGGGGCCCATCCCTCTGGGGGCCGGAATGGAATCCATTCCGGGGACGAAGAACTCGAAGGCGGACATACTCCAGAACGGAATGCCGGAAGAATGGCTGGCGCTTTCCACCCCTGGGAGAGCCTCCAATCGGGCCGTGGCTCGCCGAGCAAGGTCCAGCCGAGCCCGGTCGTCCCAATCTCCTTCCAGGTCCATTTCCACCAGGATCACTCCTTCCGGATCCAATCCCAGATCGAGAGATCTCGCGCTCTGGAGACTCCTGACGAAGAGTCCTGCACCGATGAGGAGGATTACGGAGAGGGCCGCCTGGGTGATCAGGAGGGCGGACTGACTCCTGGATCGCCTTCCTGTCCCCCCCCAACCCCCGTCCCTCAGGGCTCCCGCGATCCCCCCTCCGGTCCCTTTGAAA
>CBDUAX010000360.1:0-5408 GCA_965365235.1 uncultured bacterium | reverse complement strand
CTGACGAACACACGCAGCACACCCCGGACGAACATGCCCAACATCTGGCTGCCGAGTATGTTGTTCGGTTCCAGCTCGACCGGCAGGCCCTCCCGGCCCTCGCATTGACCACCGACACCTCCGTTCTCACCGCTGGTGCCAACGACATGGGCTTCGACACCGTCTTTGCTCGGCAGGTCGAGGCCCTTTGCACCGAAGGGGACCTGCTTTTCCTTCATTCCACCAGCGGCGAGTCACTAAACCTCATTCGTGCCGCCGAAGTGGGGCGGTCTCGAGGGGTGACCACCGTGGGGATGCTGGCGAAAGGGGGCGGAGCCTTGGCCGGGATCGTGGATCGGGCCCTGATCGTGCCAACGGAGTCCACCGCGCGTGCTCAAGAAATCCATCTCGCCATCGGACACGCCATCTGCCAGCAGGTCGAAGAGGCTCTGGCCGGAAGAGTTGGATCCTTCTGAGCGCCATCACCCAGGGTCAACAACGATGCCCCGAGACCGCAACGGGGCCGGTCAGGGGATTCGCCGGATGAGGGGAAAACGAGTGAATACCGACAAGATCCCGGGCCTGCTGGAAGAGAGCCGGCTACGGGAGAAGGCCCAAACCCTTTTCTACCGGGCGCTGGCAGCCTGGGCCGAGGCCGAAGAAAAAGGGGAGCTGGTGGAGCGCCTGAACGATCTTCACGCCGACGAGCAGCATCACCTGTCTCGCCTCACCGCTCGCCTCTTGGAGCTGGGAGAAACCCCCCGTCCGCTCTCCGCGGAGCCCCCTGAAATTCAGGACCCAAACCACTGGGAGGCGCTGGCCCAGGCTCGTGAGGAGGAGGAAGTTATCTGGTACCGGGAAACACTCCAGGAGGATCTGGACCCAAAGACGAGGGGTCTCCTGGAAGAGATCCTGGCCTCTGAGAAACACCATTCCCGGGAGTTAGCCGGAAAGTGGATGTCTGCCTGAGACAGTGGTTCTGCCTGCCGGCGTGCGGGGACGGGCCAGCGGGACCTGATAGACCACAGGGGCCCGGGGGTGGTAACCAAGCTGAGGAAGAGATATGAGCGAACTTTTTGACTTGAAGGGGAAGGCAGCCCTGGTCACCGGTGGCTCTCGTGGCGTGGGAAAAGCAACCGCCTTGCTTTTGGCCCGGGTCGGTGCGTCCGTAGGAATTGGATACCGGAACCGGGTGGCGGAGGCTCTGGAAACTGTTCGGGAGTTGGAAGGACTTGGGGTCCGGGCGTGGTCCATGGCCGGTGACCTGAGCGACCCGGGCGATGCCGAAGCCCTCTTCGAACGGGTGGACCGGGAGTTTGGCGGGTTGGACATCTTCGTGGGAAACCACGGGATCTGGCCGCCGGAGGATATCCCCATCTCCGAGATGTCGGATGCCCATTGGCGGCGTACCATGGAAGCCAATCTAGACTCCATCTTCTACACCACGCGGGAGGCAGCGAAGCGGGTTCGGGAAGACGGCCGCATCGTTCTTGTCAGCTCCACTGCCGGCCAGCGAGGGGAAGCATTTCATGTAGACTACGCTGCCAGCAAAGGTGCCTTGATCTCAATGGTGAAGGGCCTTTGTGTGGAGCTTGGACCCCGCGGCGTCACAGTGAACTGTGTCGCGCCCGGGTGGGTTGACACGGAGATGGCCCGTCCGGCGTTGGGAGGGGATCTCAGGGAAACCATAGCCGCGAGCATCCCCATCGGTCGGATTCCGCCCCCCGAGGATATTGCGGGGCCCATCGTTTTCCTTTGCTCGACACTGGCTCGCCACATCACCGGCGAGATCCTAAACGTGAATGGAGGCGCGGTTCTGGTCGGATGAAAGACCCCACGCCCCAACCCCCCGGTTACGTCGAGTGGGCTGCCCGTACCCTGGAAGAAGGCGGGTACGAAACCTGGGCAGTGGGTGGAGCCATACGAAACACGCTCCTTGGGATCCCCGCCGGAGATTGGGATCTGGCGACGCGGGCCCCTCCCACCGTCGTGCAGCGCCTCTTCCCCCGAACCATCCCAGTTGGCGTGGAGCATGGCACCGTTGGCGTTCTGACCCGAGCTGGGATCCTCCTGGAGGTCACCACGTTCCGCAAAGACGTATTGCCCCTGGGGCGGAAGGCCGTGGTGGAATTTGCCGAAACCCTCGACGAGGATCTTTCCCGCAGGGACTTCACCGTCAATGCCATTGCATGGCACCCCCTGAGGCGTTGTTTCCGAGATCCCTTTGGCGGTAGGGAAGACCTCGAAACTGGGAGGCTCAGGACGGTTGGGGACCCGGAAGACCGATTCTCCGAAGATCTTCTTCGGGTTCTTCGGGCTCTCCGGTTTGCAGGCCGGTTTCGGCTCGCCATCGACGAAAGGACCTGGACCGCGCTCCGGGGGTGCACAGAGCACCTTGGGATCCTCTCCCCGGAGCGAGTGCGGGAAGAGCTTATGAAGGTGCTTTCCCAAGACCCAAGGCCATCGGGAGCGCTCTCCCTCTATGGGGTTTCGGGTGTATTGGGGGCTCTTTACCCGGAGTTGGAGGCGATTGCGGGGGAGACTCGAGGGGGGTGGGTTGAGGGAACTGAGAGGGAGTATCTTTGGACCCATTCTCTCCTTTTGGCCGACGCCCTCCCCGCCCATCAGCCCCTCCTTCGGTTGGCGGCCCTGCTCCAGGGAATCGGGATTCCGAAGAGCGGCCCCGAGGTGGCCACCGTTCCCATGGGTCCCACGAACCTTCCACCTGAGGACATCCTTGGGCGGAATCGAGCGGCGGCTCTCATGTTGCGCCTTCGTTTCTCCAATGCGGAGATCCGGGAGGTGACGGAGCTGGTGCAGATCGGCCTCGAACCCCCGGTGGCTTTGGATACACCTGCCGACCTCCGGCGTTGGCTGTATAGAGCCTCTCCTGACCGCCTCCTGCCCCTGGCCCGGATCTGGATCGGGAAAGCACGTCTCGATCGGCGCCGGAAGGGGATTCGGACCCACCCGGTCGTAAGCCTTCTCCGTTCTCTCAGGGAGGAGCGCCGGTCGGGAGCGCCGCTGCGCCGGGAGGATCTGGCTTTTGATGGTCGTCACCTGATCGCTCTCGGCCTGAGGCCCGGGCCCCGATTCAAGGACATCCTCGACCACCTCATGGAAACGGTCCTTAAGGACCCTGAAAAGAACCGCACCGAGATCCTCAGGAACATGGCGGAACGGTTCATAGCATCAGATGAAGGTGACCGTTCGTGACGGAACTCGACCTTTTCCCAGGGGCCTCCAGGCCGGAGGGGAGTTCCCCCTCTGGGGGCCAAGCCGGGGAGGCCTCCCCCCTTGCCGCACGCATGCGGCCACGAACCCTGGAAGAGTTCAAGGGTCAACAACATCTCCTGGGGCCGGGGAAAGCCATTCGTGTGATGATGGAGCGGGGGGAACTCAAGAGCATGATCTTCTGGGGCCCTCCAGGGTCAGGAAAGACTACTCTGGCCCACCTCCTGGCACTGGGGACCGACGCGGCCTTCGAGGCGTTCTCCGCCGTGACCGAAGGAGTGGGGAGGGTCCGGGAGATCATCGCTCAGGCCAGGGAACGCCAACAAGCCTTTGGCCGGAATACGGTACTCTTCTGCGACGAGATCCATCGGTTCAACAAGGCCCAGCAGGATGCCTTCCTCCCCCACGTGGAGGACGGGACGGTCGTCCTTCTGGGTGCCACGACCGAAAACCCCTCCTTTGAGGTGGTTCGTCCTCTCCTGTCCCGAGCCCCGGTATTCGTTCTCGAGCCCCTGAAGGAGGTGGAGGTCGTGGAGATCCTCCAGGATGCCCTCGGCGACGGGGAACGGGGCCTGGCCGGTCTCGAGTTGAGGTGGGAGGAGGAGGTTCTGGGCCTCATGGCCGCCGAATCCGACGGAGATGCCCGGCGGGCTCTCGGGATTTTGGAGGGGGTGGCCAAACTCGTTGGGCCTGGAGGCCGGATCACCGCAGCCGCGGCCCAGGAGGCATCCCAACTCCGCTTCGCCGTTTACGACAAGTCCGGCGAGGAGCACTACAATCTGATCTCGGCCCTTCACAAGGCCATCCGGGGGAGCGACCCCGATGCCGCCCTCTATTGGTTGGCCCGGATGCTGGATGGCGGAGAGGACCCTCTCTACCTCGCCCGTCGACTGATCCGGATGGCCAGCGAGGACATCGGGCTCTCAGATCCATCGGCCCTCCAGGTGACGGTGGCGGCCAGGGATGCATTCCACTTTTTGGGGTCTCCCGAGGGGGAGTTGGCCCTGGCGGAAGCCACGGCCTACCTGGCCACGGCACCAAAGTCGAACCGTGTGTATGTAGCGTGGAAAGAGGCTTCCAAGGCCGCGCGGGAAACCCCGGGAGCACCCGTCCCCCTTCATATCCGGAATGCCCCTACCGCTTTGATGAAGGACCTCGGATACGGATCGGGGTACCGATACGACCCCGACGAGCCCGACGGAGTGGCCCCCCAACGTTACCTTCCTGAGATTCTGGAAGGGAGGAGCTTCTACCGACCCGGTCCCTTCGGGCACGAATCCACGATCCGGAAACGCCTGGATTGGTGGGAAAAGAAACGAGCCGAAGCGGGAAACGCCGGGGGAGTTTCGGAGAAGCCGGCCTCTGCAGAAGAGTCGCCCGAATGAGCCCGGGCGTTGGACCCGACAACCGGGATTCCGTGTAGATTCAACGGGGACCAGAGACTCCCAAGGTAAGTAGGGGAATGACGAGACCTTCAAGACGTTTCGGCCAGGGTGGCCTCCTTCAGAGAGGACGAGGACTGCTTCCCTTCCTGCTACTCTTCGGCCTCCTGGGAAGCTTTGGGGGATGCGCCCTGTTCTTCCGGGCTCCATCCGTCGAGATCGTGGATGTGAAGATCGTCTCTCTGGGCCTATCCTCCGGCACGGCGGAAGTCGTCCTTGATGTTTCCAACGAGGGGAGCCGCCAGATGGATATCAGTGGGTTCCTCTATGAGATCGAGGTTCGTGGGCCTGCCGATCAGGCGGACTGGGCCTCCCTGGCCGAAGGGTTCTACAACGAAGAGGTCGTGATCCCCGGAAACGAGACACAACGAGTGAGAGTTCCGGTACCCTTCCAATATTCTGCCCTGGGGGTAGCTCTCCGGAGTTTCCTCTCCGAGGGGGAAGTACCCTACCGTTTGAGTGGGGAAGTCTGGTTGGGAGGGTCCTCTGTCGGGCTCCAGATCCCTTTCCGGAGCCGGGGGTCCATCCACCCGTGAGGCCAGCCCTGGACCGGCCCCCGCACCAGAGGACCTCTGAAGAAGACCCGCTATCGGCTCGGACAAACCGCAAAGGACACCATCATTCCCACTCAACTGATCGACAACCGGACTCCCGTTGAACGAGTGGTCTTGGTGGGGGCCCCCACCAGGGGAACCACCCAACAGGTTGCCGAGGAGCATCTCGATGAGCTCTCCCGCCTCACCGAAACGGCGG
>CBDUAX010000359.1:0-5427 GCA_965365235.1 uncultured bacterium | reverse complement strand
AAGCAGGAAGCGACCCCACCCATCAGGTGGGGCCGCTTTTTGGCTTCGACTTTTGGGAACCGGAACGGTCAGAAGACCTCTTCCCCGTACCCCAACAGGATCCTCGTCATCCCGTCCTCCTCACCCACGGCCATGAAGACCACCCGGCCATCGGCTTTGTTCTCAGCCCAGAACCCGCCTCCAAACTCGCCATGGTTGTGGGCGGAGTGCTCCTCCCTCAGGACGTAGCCGGCCTCCTCCAACTCGAGGCGGTAGAAATCCAGGACCGCCTGAGGAGACCGATCGGTCTCCCACGAAACCGCACCCAGCCCACCTTCGTCGGCTTCCGCCGAGAAGAGGTGTTTGGGGTGATCGGGCATCCCGCGAACAGGTGGGACCCATCCGGGCAATCCGGCGGCAGCGGTTCCGGCGCCAAAGCGGACCACCTTCTCCTCGGTCTTGATGACCAACTCACCACCGCCATCCTGTTTGGCCAGGTCGATCCGGATCTCTTCCCCGTCCGGGGTATCGATGACCAGGGACCCCCCATCCTCACCTCGCCACAGGTCTGCTGTCAGCTCCCCATCCTCTGTCCGAATTCGAAGCGATCCTTCCAGAACTTCCCGGAGAGCCTTCTCGGAGTACTCCTGGGATCCCAGGTCCTGGAGGAAGGCTAGACCCGCTTGAGGATCCCCCAGCAACCGCTCGAGTCTGGGTTGAATTCGGGAGAGAAGGTCCGAGGCGAAACGTCCCGTGTCTTCCCCGAACTCCGCGTTCAGCTCGTGCTGAACCTCGGCCAGGGCCGCTGCGACCTCATCGGCGATCTCGGAATCCAGACCCTCCAACTCCTCGGCCAGTTCGATTTCCAGACCCGCCAACTCCTCAGCCAGCTCATCCGCGAAGTCCCCGGAGAACTCCCGGTGGACCTTCTTGGCCACGCGATTTGCGGCGATCCCGATCCCAACGGCTCCAAACATGAAGAGGAAAGCCACAACGATGAGGGCCCATCCCCATACCGGCAGCCCCCTCTTGGGTTTTCCAGTTACCGCTCGCTCATACTCATCGTACATGGGATCTCCTCCAACGGCTTTGCTTGGGCGACTCGGGGCACACCCGGCCCCGGTACTTAGGACTACGGGAGCCGGGCCCGGTTTGTTTTAGTCCTCGGCCAATCGATGTGTGGGACAAAGATCAGCTCGGTCCTCCACCGATGTGGACGGCTCGGACCCGGTTGTCCAGGAAGGTGGGAAAAAGAACCAGATTCCTCTCGGGCAAGAATTCGAAATCGGCCGTATTCCACCCATCGGGCCGGGAATCCAGGAGCTCTACGATCTCTCCGCTGGGGCTGATTCGGTACAGCTGCCCTTCCCAATGGGAGACGAGGTAGTTCCCGGCTTCGTCCACCCGGATGCCATCGATAATCCCGGCCCCCAGGGAGACGATGGTTTCCACCCGTCCGGTAGAAAGCTCCACCCGCTTCAGCAGTCCGTCCCCGGAGCTCCCCACGATCAGCCACCCGTCAGAAATCCATAGGCCGTTGGCCCGGCTTATTCCCTCATTGGCGAAGATGTCGAACTGGCCTTCCTTGAACCTGTAGATCCGGGAGTCGGCCCAATCGTCGGTCCGGGTGTCCGAGATATAGACCGTTCCCGACTCGTCGATGACCAGATCGTTGGGGAACACGGGATCCGGGATGGGCCATCGGCCCGCCACCTCCCCTGTTCCCAGATCGATGGCCAGAAGGTGTTCCCGCTCCGCAACAAAGAGTGTATCCCGCCAGATGTCCATTCCCGTTGGTGCCGACAAGCCCGCGACCCATCGATGCTCCAGGATTTCCCCGTCCATGGAGAGGATCGAGACATACCCACTGGGCTCCGGCTTCTGGCCGAATTGGTTGTCGAAGTTCGTCACGTACAGGAGGTCCCGAGTTGGATCCTTCAAGACCGACTCAGGGGTGAGGAAAGTATCCGGTGTGGCCCAGACCTCCTCCGCCGGTTCAAGGGCCAATCGCTTTGACGGGAGGGGACGACTGGAGAGGCCCCGGAAAGCCCATTCCTCGGTCTGGCTGGAGATCATCAGGAGGACCTCGTTCAGGCCCTTCTCTAATGGAAGGGACACCCGGTGGGTCGGTCCGGAACCCCCCGGGGGCTGGTCTTCGGAGCCGGCGGAACGTCCCCGAGTCGAGAAGACGGGCCACCCATTCAAGAATACATCCGTCTCCCCGGAGCACTCCAGCTCCAACTCTATTTCGGCCTCCTCATGGGAGGTGAACACCCTCCTGGCCAGAGCAAGGTCCCCGCCGGTGTTTTCTCGTGGGAAGAGTCCGTTCAGATCCACCACGCCGTCGAGTCCGGAGGGAACCTTACTCCAGGGGGCCAGAAAAATGGCGTAGAAGTTCGGGTAAACCTCCCGGTTCACCTGATCCGCCGGATAGGGCCCGGCGACCTCCCAGTTGGAGATCGGGGTCTCGCCTTCACAGGAGACCATGACAGGAAAGAGTGCGGAAACCAAAAAGAAAACTCCGAGAGCGGAGCCAGGTAAATCAAAAGGATCTCGCTTGCGCACGGGCGAAGTACCCCCCTCCGGGAAAAAGAGTGGCATCAAACCCTCTCGCCGACCTTCGGCTTGGTTGATCAACCATACGTTCAAGCGCCATGTCAGGCTTCAGGGGGTGGCCAGAGCGCCCATTGCGCCCAGACGTTCCCACCTCAGATTGCGGGCAGACGAGCATGCCCCCCGAGCCCGGTGGCTCAAGGGCCGGGGCCTACTCCCACTCGAGCCAGGGCCCTGACCGATGTCAAAAAGACAGGGAAAGTCCACCGAGGCCATCCATGCGGGTGCCATCCACCCACGAGTCCTGGGAGCCGTGACCACGCCCATCTTCCAGTCCAGCACCTACGAGTACCACGGAGAGGACTATCACAACGTGGGCTACATGCGGTTGAGCAACAGCCCCAATCATGAGGTCCTGGCCAGGCGGATCGCGGTTTTGGAAGGGACCGAAACGGCGCTGGCCACCGCCAGCGGAATGGCGGCCATCTCATCAATCCTCTTCACCATCCTGGCGTCGGGGGACCACATCCTGGTCCAGGATTGTCTCTATGGAGGGACAAACACCCTCCTTCACGACCACTTCCCGAAGCTGAGCATCTCCCATACGCCCCTGGACCCGCAGGATCCCCAATCCTGGGACTCGCTTGTGTTGCCCAACACCAAGGCGGTCTACGTCGAGACCCTCACGAACCCACTGGTTCAGGTGGCGGATCTGGAGGCCGTGGCAACCTTCGCCAAGGAGTGGGGGCTGGTCTCCATTATCGACAACACCTTTGCCAGTCCGGTGAACTTCCGCCCTGCGGAGGTGGGTTTCGACCTGGTCCTGGAGAGCGCCACAAAGTATATGAACGGCCACACCGACATCATCGCCGGTGCGGTGGCCGGCTCCAGGGACCTGGTGTGGGAGATCAAACAGACCCTCGATCACCTGGGCGGTTGCCTGGATACCCACACCTGCTACCTCCTGGAGCGGGGATTGAAAACCCTCCCGCTCCGGGTCGCTCGACAGAATGCCTCTGCCTTGGCCCTGGCCCGCTTCCTGGAAGACCACTCCGCAGTGGCACGGGTCAACTACCCGGGACTCGAGAGCCACGCCCAACACGAGCGGGCGGCTCGGCTCTTCAGCGGGTTCGGTGGGATGCTGTCTTTCGAGTTGGAGGGCGGTGTGGAGAAGGCTCAAGCCTTCCTCGGGGGCCTTCGCATTCCCACCCATGCCGCAAGTCTGGGCGGGGTGGAATCTCTGGCCGTGCGGCCGGCGGCGGCCACGCATGGTGGCGTCAGCCCCCAAGAGCGAGCCCGGAGCGGAATCTCGGACACCCTGATCCGCTTCTCGGTGGGGTTGGAAGATGTCGAGGACCTGACGGCCGATCTTGATCAGGCACTCAAAGGATAACCTCCGAAACCGGACTACCAGAGGCCCAGCACCCTCCACCAGAGTGTTCCGGCCCCGATCCAAACGGTCAGGTTCACCAGGCTGACGACGAACCCGACCCGCCACCAATCAGCCACGTCGACATATCCTGCGCCGTAGAGAACCGGTGCTGGGCCCGTCCCGTAGTGGGTCATACTGCTGAAGAGGTTGCTGAAGAACCCCAGGACCAACGCCACCAGAAGCGGCGGGGCGCCCATGGCCAGGGCCACGCCGAGGAAGGGCGCATACATGGCGCTGACATGAGCCGTGTTGGAGGCAAAAAAGTAGTGGGAGTAGAAGTAGATCAGGCCAAGGGCAAGGAATCCGAACTTCCACCCCACACCACCAAATATCCCTCCCACCGTCTCACTGAACCAGGGAATCAAACCCAGCTCGGTCAGGAAGGAAGCCATCATCACCAGGGCGCTGAACCAGACCAGCGTGTCCCAGGCACCCCGTTCGGTCAGGACGTCGTCCCAGGTGAGCACCCCCGTGACGAGAAGGACCACCAGGCCCAGCAAGGCGGTGGTGGTGGTGTGGATGCCCAGAGGTCCCGCCAGGATCCAGAGGGTGAGGAGAAGCGCGAAGGTGAAGAGCATCACCCATTCGGCTCGACTCATGGGTCCCAGCTCCTCCAGCTGTTTCCTGGCAAGTTCCGTCGCTCCAGGAGTCTCGCGAATCTCGGGGGGATACAGCCGGTAGATCACCCAGGGCACGAGGATCAGGCTCAACACCCCGGGCACCGAGGCGGCTACCGCCCAACCGACCCAGGTGACCTCCACGCCCTGTGCAGCCGCCAGCTCCGCCGCCAGAGGATTCGCCGCCATGGCCGTAAGGAACATGGCACTGGTGATGACGGTCCCCTGGAAAGCGGCAAGAGTGAGAAACGACCCGATACGGCGGGCCGTGCCATCGTCGGGCCGGCTCTCATAGGCCTCGGCCACCGACCTGAGGATGGGGTAAACCACCCCCCCGGCCCGGGCAGTATTGGATGGGATGGCCGGGGCGAGTACCAGATCCGTGGCCACCAACCCGTATCCAAGACCCAGGCTTTTTCGCCCCAGCGAAGCCATGAAGTGATAAGCGATTCGGGCACCCAATCCCGTCTTGATGAAACCCCTGGAGATGAAGAAGGCCAGGACGATGAGCCAGATGACCCGATTTCCGAAACCGGAAAGAGCTTCGTTGATGGTGAGGGTGCCCGTCAGTGCGGTAGCGCAGATCCCGACCAAGGCCACTGCACCCATGGGGAGGGGTTTCAGGATGATCCCAACGATGGTGGCCACGAAGATGGCCAGAAGGTGCATCCCTGCCGGGTCCACTCCCCCTGGTGCCGGGACGAACCAGAGGCCCAGGGCCACGAGGAGCGGAGTCCCGAACCGAAAGACCCGGTTCCCACCGGAAGTGTCAGGAGCCGCCATCAGCCATCCCAGTTCAGGAGGATTCGGTTGGAGAGGGAGGAATATCAAATCCCTGCAGATGAG
>CBDUAX010000358.1:0-5430 GCA_965365235.1 uncultured bacterium | reverse complement strand
ACCGTTAGAAAGCTTGCTCTCCGGGTTCTTGTCGCCCGGCGGGCGTCCGAGGAGGCAGACCCGTAGTCGGCTCCTCTTTCCTCGGTTCCATATCAACACCAGGTGATTGTGGACCTAAGGGCATACTTTTCGCTCCGCGGGCGTATCGCTCGGGCGCGCTTTGCGCTGTTCTACGGCCTGCCTCTTCTTGTCCTAGGAGCCCTTCCCGGGCTGCTGCTCCCTCACGGCGCTGCCCAGGTTTCCCTTGAGTCCGCGGTGTTCCTGCTCTTCCTTCCGGGTATCTGCAGGCGACTTCACGACATCAACATCTCAATATTGCCGTTCTTTCTAACTGAGGCGGTCTACTTTTGCGTCCTTGCGATCCAGACGACGGGAGTGTTTGGCAGCTGGCGGAGCGTGATCATACTACTTGCAAACATCCCACTCTTCGTCTTGCTTCTCGCGCTCTTTTTCGTCCCGGGCACGCGGGGGCCGAACCGCTTCGGCGGGGATCCGACGAACTCCGCCTGACTCCAGATCTGGTTCTGAGCGGCCAACTTTTCTTGTCATACAGACGCGGGGGCTAGCCCAGGAAGCCTAGGAGGGCGTTCGTCCCTTGGGAGAAGCCGTACCGTGGAAGCCTATTGCGAATACGGCGTGCACGCCGCACGCATTCTAACACGCGTTTGCTCCTGTCCGTGCATGCTCCGGGGGTATCGGCTTTGAGTTTCCGGGAGTCCGCAGCTAATCTGCCCGGCAGCAGAATCGCAAACCGTTAGAAAGCTCTTGTCTGGCTTTCTCCCTTTCTTCTCCGTCGAGTATCGGGAGTCTAGGATGAGCGAGAAGGACCAACCCCGGTTTCAGGAAGAGTCGGTTGTCGGTCTTGGTGAGAAAGCAGGTCTGATCACCGACACCGTGCCGCTCACTCCGCCGGAGCCTGACGAGACTTTGCCCGGAACCTTGGATCTTGTGCCGGCCCACAGACAGCGAAGCGCTTTCTTTCCGAAACCGCTGACCCATGAGAATAGCACTCATCTTTTATCGGTAATCCGTGCGAGCATGGGGGAGGAAGGAGTGGGTGAAGCCACATCCTTCGGGTTGGATTGGACAGCGGCGTATAACTTGGTCTCGGTGAAAATTCAAAACGAAGGCGGTGGAAGCCGTGCTCTAGTCACGGCGGGCCGAGGGTTCGGCTGGGCCATGTCCGGAATCCTCGGAGTTGTGAGTGGTTCAATCATGGCGGGCGTTTTCGAACCGATCACCTTCGGCGTTTTCATGGGTAGCGTTGCCGGGGGCCTGGGGGTAGCCCTAGGGGTCGGGGCTGTTCACGCCAGGGGGGCAAAGAAACGAGTCGCTAGGTTGATGGGCAGGATCCATCGCACAATGGAGAGTATGAGGGAGTGGCCGGGGGTCGCTTCGGAGGTTGAGAGGAGCTCTAGTCGGGGGGAAAGCCCCAGCGGAAAAGTGGTGGAGGCGGCAAGGAACATCGAGCTACTCGAAGCTCTGCAGGATCGGCGAGAGGCGATGGGTCCTCGTGCCACTCTTCGGCGCTTCACCTATGCCTTAGCCCTCGGCGGTTCCCTCATTTCGGTTCTACCGACTGCGTTGCAGTACTTCCCTACTGAGTACCCGCTTCCTTGGATCGTGGTAGGTGGATTCGGGTGGGCTTTCTCACGCACAGTCCGTCGACTGCTTCGCGGAATTCGAGAGCGAAAGGTACTCGATCGCGAGATTCAGGCCTGCCTCGCATCCACGGATCGCCCGATCGTTGAGATTTCCTCCGACGTGGGATCTTCCTAACACGCGTTTGCTACTGGCCGTGCTGTCTTCGAGGGCGTCTTCTTTGAGTTTCCGGGCGTCCGCGTGCAATCTGCCCGGCAGCAGAAACGCAAACCGTTAGGGAGCAGTGCCATCCTCCCGGCAACCGTTGGTCAGACTGCCATCGTCTTCTTCTCAAGAACGTTTGAAAAGGCATGATCGGGCCCATATTCTGTGGTGGTGAGACAGTGGGAAGGGGCAATGACCTCTCGTCCGGATCCCGCGCATGGGCCAGTTCGTCCCCGTAGGTTATGCTCAGAATGCTCTTAGAGATCTGATTGGATCAGATCCCTCTCCTATCCGCGGCTCTAGGGCCCCGAATCCGAGTTGGAAAAAGTGGCGATGGCTGGGATCTGGGAGAACTGCTTCCCTCATCCTTCTGGCCTCAACTCCGCTCCTCGCCTGTACGGATTCCCTCAGCACCGAGAACAATGGCCCTGTCGTGGCGGCACTAGCGGCCGAACCCGGCGTTGTGTGCCGGTCCAGATCCAGCTCCATTTCGGTCCTGGCCGACGACCCGGATGGAGACAGCCTCCGCTATACCTGGGAAACCACTGGGGGTGTCATTATCGGTGAGGGGTCCACTGTGTCTTGGGATGCCCCGGATGCGGTCGTGGATCACATTGTCAGCGTGACTGTCGAGGATGGGGAAGGCGGTTCAGCATCGGCCAGTGTGGAGGTCGAGAGCCGAGACGGGTCCCTGATCCTCACGACCGAAACAGGGTTGATCGAGGTCGGCCTGGACGGAACCACGCGTCTGATAACTGGGGCCCGCTACCCAAATGTGGAGACCTTCGGGGAGAGGATTTTCGTCCTCGCTATGGGCTACGTCGTGGAGTATGACAGAGACGGAAACAGGCTCGGCGAGACCAGACTCTCCTACCAGGGCGATGATTGCACTGATTTTTTGGCGCTCCCGGGAGGAAGGTTCGCCTGCCTGAACAACGTCACTGACATGATCGCTTTTGTCGATGCCACCGGGGCCATACTTCATTCGTTTCAACTCCCCAGCAATCCGGGGAGGATGCAATCCACGGACGGTATGGTCGTAGGCGACCAGGTCTTTGTGTGCTGCACCGATGGATACCAGATGGTTCAACTAGACTTAAACGACTTCAACTCCCCGGCCAGGTTCTGGAATCCGGTGCCCGTCATCAACGAAGTCGGGATCGGCCACCTCGACTATAGCCAGGGCGTATTCTACCTGGCGAAACAGACCGAGGTTTTCCGGTATCTTCTCGGTGCGGAGGGCACCACGTTGTTCTCGACCGCTCCGGAAGGCAACGTAACGGGTCTTGTAACCACAGGATCCTACCTGTTCTTCACGCTGAATCATTCCGGAAGAGTATACCGCGCTAACCCCACCACCGGGTCGAGAGTCTCGCTTCTGGAGAATCTGGCTTATCCCGCGGACGCTGAGTGCCTCCCAGCTTACTCCCCGAAAGGCTAGCTCGGCTTTTTGCGTGTGGCCCCCTAACACGCGATTGCTACTGACGGTGCTTGCTCCGGGGGCGTCTTCTTTGAAATTCCGGGCGCCCGGCCGCATGTTGCCCGGCAGCAGAAACGCAAACCGTTATGCCTGTTGGAGATTGGCGGGAGGTGTCGAAACTCGAGCCGACCGCAAGATGTCGTCTCCCGAGGCCGGTCTTGCGCAGGCCCGGGCCCCGGGGGAGTATTTCGGGATGCACAGGTCCCCCGCAGCGAGGAGTGGCGCCTGAGTACCTTCCTTCGTCGGTTCCGCGAACGAAAGCTCGCCCAGTGGGTTATGGCTTACTGTGCTGGCGCATGGGTGGTCCTGGAGGCGACCAGCCTCCTCGGTGAACAGTTCGGTTTTCCACCAGCAGTGTTTCAGGCCCTCTGGGTCCTTGCCGGGATAGGGTTCTTCCTCTCGCTCATCTTGGCCTGGTATCACGGAGAAAAGGGTGCTCAACGGATATCCGGACCCGAACTGGTCATCATCACCATTCTACTTGGAATCGCTGGGGGCATCCTCTGGGGGATCAGCAGGCCTGAGTGGGCATCGACGACGGCTCCAGCCGGCCTTTCCGGTCCGGCTAGACCTCGCCTTCCCGAGGCGTCTTCCTATCTGGCTTCGATAGCGGTATTGCCCCTTAGTAATCTCGGAGTTGCGGAGGACCAATACCTGGGGCAGGGGTTTGCAGACGAGCTTATCACCCAACTCGCTCAAGTCGCGGGGCTGAAAGTTTCGTCCTGGACCTCGGTGTCCGCTCTTGAAGGGGCTCAACTCACGCTTCCAGAAATCGCCGATACACTTGGTGTTGACCACATCCTCGAAGGCTCTATTCGCAGGTCTGGAGAAACGACTAGGATTACTGTCCAGCTGATTGAGGCCAGGACGGATGCTCACCTGTGGGCAGGCTCCTTTGACCGGGAGTTGGATGATCTCTTTGAGGTCCAGGAGGAGATTGCCCGGGAAACCTTGAGTGCTCTCTTCGAAGTCGTACCCGGGCTGAGACCCACCCCGGCAGGATCAAGGACCAACCAAGGGGAGGCCTACCAAGCTTACCTGGAAGGCCGATATGCGGTACATCACCGTACTCAGGAGGATCTCTCCCGGGCGATTGAGGCTTTCGAAACCGCCATTCGTATGGATCCTGATTTTGCGCCGGCCTATTCCGGCCTCGGCGCAGCGTACGGCCTATGGCTGAGGTACGGCTATCCGGCTGGGTCGGGAGAGTATCGGATGGCGGGTCAGGCCTTGGCGGCTGCGGATCACGCTCTCTCTTTGGACCCCCAGAACGGGGAAGCCTATGCCACCCGAGGCTGGATCAAAACCCTTGCATGGGCTCCTCTCGGTGAGATCGACGCAGACTTCCGAAGGGCCCTCGAACTCCTGCCAAACTCCACGGATGCACATGGATGGCATGGGCACTACTTGGTTCGTGCCGGTTTGTTCGACGCGGCCCTGGCGGAGGCGAGCAAAGCCATTGAGCTTGACCCGCTAGCGCCTGGCAGGAGGGTGGGCCTCTCAATCGATGCTTTGGGAATGGGGCGTTTCGACCTCGCGTTACAGGAGGCGGAGAGGGCTCTGGCCCTGGAACCAAGTCTTAATACCGCGAGGTTCTCAAGAGGAATTGCCCTTCTGCTTTCTGGGCGACACTCAGAATGCCTTGAGGTTCAGGTTGGTCCCCACTTGGCGGTGAGGGCGATGTGCCTGCATTCCCTTGGTCAGCCTGATGAGGCAGCCGAGATTGTGGACAGCCTCCTGGTTTCGGTGGAGGGCGCAAGGGCTCACGAACTTGGGACCAGTGGGAACACCCTGATCCGGGACCTTTCCGCCTATTTCGCATGGGTTGGGGAAGTGGGGGAATCGCTGCGGTATCTGGAGTCGGTCTTTCAGGGCACACCCTACGGTTTGGACTTTCGCCTCTGGAATTCAGGGCTTTACGACCAAGTCAAAGCATCTCCGCAGTCGGCTTCCCGGTATTCGACCGCCGGTGAGACAGCCTGGAGCCGAGTTCTGGGTGAGTTGGAACGGGCGTCGACCGGGATTCCCAACTCTCTCTTCTGATCAGACCCAGACCACTTCCGGCTCGGGGCAGCACTGAGGATCCAGGCCCGGGATCAACTTTGAAGTGCAACACGGTCTAACCATCTGAGCTTCTGACAAAA
>CBDUAX010000357.1:0-5431 GCA_965365235.1 uncultured bacterium | reverse complement strand
CCCGACTGGCACAGGATCTTCCGAACTTCGACATGGTCTCCACCATTGGGGTAGTACAGGACTATCCGCCCGAAACTGCGGACCTCTATGCTTCCCTGGAGTTGATGGCAAATACGACAAAACCCATCATCCTTCTGATCTCCGACGAGGACCTGTTCGAACCCGCCCTCGACCTGGCCGAACCTCTCCGCCCCGGCCTGGCCGAGAAGCCATTCCTCATCCCGTATCTCAATCCGGTCACACCCCTCATCATCAACAAGGGCACGGCGGAGAAGTTGATGGCCTCTGTGGAGCGCGGCCTCCCGGTCATCTATAACAACTACAGCATGGCTGGAATGTCCACGCCCATTACGGCAGCGGGGACGCTGACGCTGTTGAATGCCGAGCTATTGGCGGGGCTGGTGTTGGCTCAGCTGATTCGGCCTGGTACCCCCGTGATTCTGGGCAGCCTGCCGGCCTTCTTCGATATGAAGACCCTGCAGGACTTCTTCGATCCCCATTCGATGCTGCTGAACCAGGCTTGTGCCGAAATGATGGCCCACTACCGAATCCCGCATTCCGGGATCGCAGGCTGCGGCCTCGGCTGGGGGGCAGATTTGGCCGCAGGCGGGCAGCTATGGACGAACCATCTCCTGAGCCTTTTGGGGCGGGCGGGGATTGTCCCTGCAGTGGGAGGAACCTTGGGGTCCAAAGCCTTCTCACCGGCGCTGACCGTGTACTCCAACGACGTCATTGGCCAGGCGGTGCGACTGAGTGAAGGGTTCCCCCTGAGCGAGGAGGAATTGGACCTGGCCACCATCGTGGAACAGGGCCCGGGCGGGAGTTTCCTGACCTCCCCACTCACCCTGGGCCGCTTTCAGAACGCCTATTACCAGAGCGAGTTGATGCCCCGGGTAGGGCTGGAGGAGTGGGAGCAGAGCGGTCAGCCCCGATTCGAGAGTCTCCTCAGAGAGCACACGCGTGAGCTCATCGAGGACCAGACACCTTTGCACGATCGAGACGACCTGATCGCAAGGGGCGAGGCGTTCATCAGGGGCTTGGGATAGATCCTGGCCGGTGGCGTGAAGCCCCCCTATTCTGTAAAGCCAAAGACTCCAAGGGCGTTCGGCAAGGAGGCACGGTTGAGATTCTCCGGGAAGGCGGCGGTGCGGGCCTTTTGCATCTTGGTGGCGGGTTTTTCCCTTTTCCCCCCCTCCGCCCGGCCCCAGGAGTACGTCGATGCCACCGGAACGGTGCGCGTTGTTGTCGTCGCCGACCCGTATTCCGACACTCGCACGGGCCCTGAGCTCGTTGAGGGCCCCGGCCTTTTGTTGACCAGTGGCCTTCAGGCGCGGATGGAGCAACTCGGCTGTGACCTGGTGAAGGTCATCACCGTGAAGATGCCCGAGGAGCTGGAGAGGGAGTACGGGGAGTGGAATCGGGCATCCCTCACCAATCGGACGCTGGGCAAGATCCTCTATGATTCCGAGTTAGGCGAACATTTCTTCGTCGGACTCCTCTCCGGCAGCAAATCGTTGGTGGGGATGCTGGCCGGCCTCCAGCATCTGGGGCCGGACCGGCAACCACTCCAGGACACCCATGGCCGGGACATTCTCGGATTGCCTCGCCTGGGGGATAGCCAACCGTTGAAGGTGGGTTTGGTCTGGATCAGCCAGCGAGGGGATTTCAACACGCCCAACACATCCATGGTGGGCGACATGGGGGGGATGAACGTGGCGGTGGCTGCAGGCTTGTCGAATACCATTCTTCGGCAGCAGGCGGGCCTCGATCCACCCCTCTCCACCAAGCATATCGTCATGGCGGGGGTTCAAGATACGACACCCTATGAAGAGTGGGACATCGACAATTCCTTCATCGAACGAATCTCGGTAGAGGAGTTGGTTGGTCCTTCCGGTGCCCTGGCTCGGCAGATGGAACGCCTGAGTGATCTCACCGATGTCATCTACGTTCACGTGGACGTGAATATCCTCTCGGCTGGCGAGGTACCGGGCCTGCCTGCGACACCCTTTGACAAGATCTCCAGTGAAAACCTGGCAAAGGTCCTCCAGAGCGTGTTCTCCTTCTCGAAAGCCGGAGCCATCGGGATCGCCGGAGTGCCCAATGGAGCCGACCAGGTCTCGCTGGACGCGGCCTACCGACTAATCGAGGGAGCGATCAAGGGGGTGCGAAGCCGATGACCTGGTCCGTGAAGAAGACATCGTGGACTCTCGGACTCCTCCTCCTGGCCCTGCCTTCTGCCCTTCCGGCCCAGGAGTACCTGGAAGACGGAAAGGTGAAGGTCGCCATCGTCAGAAACCCCTTCATGGCCTCAGAGAGCATTCTAGCCGAAGGCCTGGTAGATAGCTTGACCGCCTTGGATGCGACGATTGGTCTGAACCAGACCTTCGATCTCACAGAGGAAGAACGTGCCTACAGCGGGTGGGCCAGGGAGGCCCTGGTCAGCCGGCACCTGGCTGACCTCATCTCGGTCAACGGCAAGAACGAGTACCTGACCGTCGCCCTTCTCGGGAGCTGTAGCGATCTGCCGGGCGTTCTTTCCGGGTTGCAGAACATGGGGCCTGGACAGGAGGAACAGACCTATCACCTGGCTGCGAACATTCCTCACCGGGTCGGCCTGATCTACTTCGATGCCCATGCTGACGTGAACACTCCCGAAACGACACTGAGCGGGATGTATGGTGGCATGGACGTGGCCCTGGCTGCTGGCCTCTACAACGACAACAACCGACTGATCACCGGTCTCGATCCGCCACTCCCCCCTAGTTATATCCTCCTGGCAGACGTCAGAGACACCGACCCACGGGAGAAGGAGCTCATCGAACGGTTGGAGTTCGAGATCCTGTCCACGGATGATATCCGCACGCTGTCGGAGAACGTTCGCAAGCAGATGGACCGCCTGAGCCAGATCACCGATGTGATCTACGTCCATATTGATATGGACGTTCTGGCTCCTGAAGAAGTCCGGGGGCACGGCTTGACTGCGCCCGACGGCCCTACCAGCCAGGAACTGGCCGACTGCCTGGAGTTGATCTTCTCCTACCCGAAGGCCACGGCCATCGGGATCGCCTCCACCCCGTACGGTCCCAGGGACCCGGACCACCTCTCGCGCCAAGCCGCGGTGCGTTTGATCCAGGGTGCCCTGAAAGGTGTGAAGCATCGGAGGTGAACGAACCGAGGAGGAGGCAGGGGTCCGGGGAAGGCTCGGGTTTTGGGGAGAGAAGCACCGCGCATCCGTTCGCACGGGAGAGCCCACAATGCACAACCTTGCCCGAAGTGTCGTCACCGCCGCTCTGATTCTGGTCACCAATCCCCTCGGTGCCCAGGTCCCCTCTCCAGAAGCCGTCTTCGGGTGGCCTCCGGGAGCCGACTACGAAGCAGCCGACTACGACCAGATGCTGGATTATTTCCATCAGCTCTCGGCCGCGACCGATCGCGTCAGCCTGGTGGAGATTGGCCGCTCCGCCATGGACCGCCCCATGATCCTCCTGTTCATCTCCAGTGAAGAGAATATCCACGAGTTGGAGCGATGGCGGTCCATCAGCGAAGAACTGTCTCGAGCCCGGATCGGGGAGCAGGAAGCCAGGGAGTTGGCAGCCCAGGGGAAGGCCATCGTTTGGATCGACGGGGGGATGGACGATCAGGAGTTCGCGGCAGCACAAATGACGCCAGAGTTGGCTCATCGGCTGGCGACTTCGGAAACCGACGAGATCCGCCATATCCGGGAGAATGTCATTACTCTCCTGATGCCTGTCCTCAACCCGGACGCCATCGCAAACGATGTCGAGTGGTACCGCCGTGTGCGCGGGACACCCTTCGAGACCAGGCGACCGCCGAGACTGGGGCAACCGTGGGCAGGGACCGACAACAACCGCGATTGGTTTATGAATAACCAGCCCGAGACCCGGGCCGTGTCACGAGTCCTTTATCACCAGTGGTATCCTCAAATCCTCTACAACCAGCACCAAACCGGGCCTTCCTACACACGGATCTTTATCCCTCCCTTCGCTGACCCGGTTAACCCAGACATCCATCCGGGCGTGACCACGGGGGTCAACATGGTCGGTGCAGCCATGGCAGCTCGGTTCGCACAACTGGGCATGCCCGGCTACATCTCCCGCTCCGTATACAGTATGTGGTGGAACGGTGGGATGCGTCTCACACCCTACTTCCACAATCAGATCGGCCTGCTCACCGAAACCTCGCATAGCACGCCGACCCCCCGAACCTTTGACCCGTCGGACTTCCCGGAGGTCATCTCGGTACGCCGGGGCCTTCCGGCCAGGACCGACAGCACCAGCATTTCGTACCCCGATCCATGGTTCGGCACGGAATCACACATCCGCGATGCCTTCGACTACATGCAGGAAGCGAGTATCGCGACGCTGGACCTTGCTGCCCGGTACCGGGAGCGCTTCCTGTTCAACATCTACCGAATGGGCCGGGATGCCATAACAACCGGCGAGGCGGGTGGACCCTTTGCCTATATCGTACCCCCTGTTCAGTGGGACTCCGGTGAGGCGCTGAACCTGGTCAACGTCTTCCGCTACAGCGGCGTTGAGGTACACCGGGCGATAGAACCTTTTCGTGCCGATGGGACCGATTACCCAACCGGCTCATACATCCTCTATTCCGCTCAAGCCTTTCGACCCCACCTGGTCAATCTGATGGAACCCCAACGGTACCCGGAGCGGGATCTATATCCAGGCGGACCGCCGGAGACCCCGTACGACCTGGCTGGCTGGACACTCCCGATGCAGATGGGCGTCCAAGTAGACCGCATCGAGGAGCCCTTTCAAGCACACACCGATGAGGTCGAGGGGCTGGCTTCTGTGGTTGAGGGTTCAGTCGAGGAGCCAGGATCCTTGGGGTATTTCTTCGGACCTCGTTCCAACGCTGCATTCCAAGGAGCGAATCGGCTTTTGTCCCAGGGGCACGCAGTCCTCGTTTCCGATGCAGCATTTGAGCGAGATGGGCAGTCCATTCCGGCTGGCGCTTTTTTCGTCCGGGCTGGCCCAGGCGTAACCGATGCGGTCCAGGCCCTGGCAAGGGAGTTGGGCCTCGGTTTCTGGGGCATCGCTAGAGAACCAGAAGTGTCCATGGAACCGTTGCACTCTCCACGGGTGGGCCTCTACAAACCGTGGCATTCTCGAGTCGACGACCAGGGCTGGACCCTCTGGCTGATGGAACAATTCGAATTCCAGGTAGACACCCTGCACGACGCAGACATTCGGACAGGGGATCTGGGCTCCTATGACGCCATCATCCTCCCGAACCATCCGGGCCAGGAAATTCTCCTGGGCAATCTCCCTGGAACCATGCCCCCGGAATTCGTCGGCGGACTCGGTGCGGAGGGGGCGGGATCGTTGGAACGGTTCGTAAAGGACGGCGGTACACTCATCGCCTTCGACGCATCGACCGATTTCCCCATCGA
>CBDUAX010000356.1:0-5431 GCA_965365235.1 uncultured bacterium | reverse complement strand
CAGACCAAGGTGTGGGTGGAGAAATATTTCGGAGAGCTCCCAACGGGCGAACCGGTCCCGGACCCCCAGCCACAGAATGTGACCCTGACCGGGACGAAGCGAGCCTTCCATGAGGACAACTTCGCCCGAAGCCCTGAGCTGAACATGGTGTTCCCCACCGTGGAGAACTACACCGACGACGCCTATGCGCTGTCCATGTTCGGGCGACTCTTCTCGGACGGGAAGAAAGCACCACTCTACAAAGTGATCGTGGAGGAGAAGAAGCTCGCCCCCTCGGTGTCGGCCTTCAACCGAAGCCGGGAGATCGCCGGCTCTTTTGGAATCCGCGTCCGGGCCTTCCCGAATATTCCCCTTTCGGATGTCGAGGCCGCCATCCATGAATCCTTCCGGCGGTTTGAAACGGACGGGTTCACGGAGGAGGACCTGGAACGAATCAAAGCCCAGACGGAAACGGCCTTTTTCAACGGGATCACAAGCGTACTGGGGAAGTCCTTCCAGCTGGCTTCTTATGCCGAGTTCGCCGGATCACCCTCGTACATCTCTGAAGACATCGAGAGACAGTTGGCCGTAAGGTCCGAGGACATCCACCGGGTGTATGAGAGCTACATCAAGGACAGGCCGTACGTTCTCACCAGCTTCGTTCCTCGGGGCCAGGTCGAGCTTGTGGCCGACGACTCAGAGCGGTTCATCATCCCGGAGGATCCAGAGGGCCTGACAAGCGCGGCCGCGGGAATGGAAGTGGCGGCCGTCGATCCCCTTCCCTCGTCATTCGACCGGTCCGAAGAACCGGCGAAAGGACCGGCCCCAAGTATCACGCTCCCAGAGGTCTGGACCCACACCTATGCGAATGGCCTGAGGCTCTTCGGGCTCGAGCAACACGAGGTGCCCCTGGTCCAGTTCTCCCTGACCCTCCAGGGTGGCGCGTTGAGAGACGACCTGACCAAGGTCGGCGTGGCGAACCTCGTCACCGACCTATTGATGGAAGGCACCGCGAACAAGACACCCCTGGAGTTGGAAGAGGCCATCGACGATCTGGGAGCCCGAATCTCCATGGGTACGGGCCGGCAGTCCCTTACGCTAAGCGGGAACGGTCTGTCTTCCAAAGCCCGGGAGATCGTTGCGCTGGCACAGGAGATCCTCCTGGAGCCCCGGTGGGACGAGACCGAGCTCGCACGCATCAAGGACGAGACGGTTGAAAACCTCAATCGCCAGGCCGTGAACCCCGGGGCCGTGGCTTCCAACGTGTTCAACAAGTTGGTATACGGGGACAACAGCCTTCTCGGCAGGAACACCATGGGTACCCCGGAGATTGTCGACGCCATCACCATGGAGGATCTCCGGGCCTACTACGCGGCCAACTTCTCCCCCTCGGTGGCCCACATTTCCGTGGCCGGGGACATCACATCTGCGGAGGCTATCGAGCTCTTCCGACCCCTGGAGACGAACTGGCCCGCGAAAGACGTTCCCCCGTTGGCTTGGCCGGAACCGCAGCCCCAGGCGGAAACGGCCCTTTACTTCGTGGACATTCCTGGAGCCAGGCAGTCACAGCTCTTTGTTGGGCACCTGGGGCCTTCGCAGGTAGACGAGGACTACCATGCTGTCGACGTCATGAACTATCAACTGGGAGGAAACTTCAACGGGGTCCTGAACATGATTCTGAGGGAGGAAAAGGGGTTCACCTACGGGGCCCGTTCAGGGTTCGGCGGGGGGCTCTACCCCGGAACCTTCGTCGCCTCCAGTAGCGTTCAGTCCGCCGCCACCCGGGAGTCTGTGGAGATCGTCCGGGACGAGATATCCCGGTACCGGGAGGGCATCTCCCAGGAGGATCTGGACTTCACAAAGGACGCCATGATCCTCTCCAATGCGCTGAGGTTCGAAACTGCCGGAGCTTTGATCGGGACGCTCAACACCATTGCAACCTACGATCGACCCTTCGACTACGTCCTGGAGGAGGAGCGGATCACCCGAGAGATGACCCTGGCCCGGCACCGGGAGCTGGCCCAGGAATACCTGGACCCAGATCGAATGATCTACCTGATCGTGGGAGATGCAGCTACACAGCTCTCCCAGCTTCAGGGCCTTGGGCTGGGGACTCCAATTCTCCTGGATGTGAACGGAGAGCCTGTTCAATAGCGCTCCCAGGGCAAGGGGATCTCATGGGTACGGAAAACTCCCGGAACCAGAGATCCGGCAGAAAAGAAGGTCCGAAGTATGACCGTGAGGGACGGGAAAGAGTTCTTTTCCCCCCCGCGTCAACAGAGAGAACCCAGGGCAATCTCATGACCAAATCGCTCCCGGGCCGCCTCGGCCTCCTCTTCCTACTCCTCCTGCCAGGGGGATGCCGGGTTCAGGAACCGGTGGATATGGAAATGGTGGCCAAAATCCGGACTGAAGGGCTCGAGAACTCCCGGGTGGAGGAGTACGCCGGGTACCTCTCCGACGTCGTCGGTCCCCGGATAACTGCCTCCCCTGCCATGCGACGAGCGCAACGATGGACGATGGCCCAGTTAGCCGAGATGGGCCTGTCCAAGGTTGCGATGGAGCCATGGGGGGAGGAAGCGGTAGGGTGGGATCTGGCCCGGGTATCCGTGCACATGTTGAGTCCGGACTACCAGATGATCCTGGCCTACCCGTTGGCCTTCACACCGGGCACACCCGGCCCGGTCATCGAGAGGGCCATTCTTGCCGTCATCACCTCGAGGGCCGATCTGGATCGATACCGCGGCAAACTCCGGGGGGCCATCGTGCTGTCCACTCCCCCCATGCCTGTCTCGCCTCGCTTTGTTCAGGACGCCTTTCGTCATACGGAGGAATCGTTGGGCTGGTTCGTAAAGGAGGGTGAGGACCTCCTCTCCGACCGCCATGGTCGGGGCCAGCCGGGACAAGAACCCCATCGTCCTGAAGGAATCTCTCCGGAGGAAATCGAGGCCTTCTACAAGGAAGAGGGCGTGGCGGTGGTCCTTCAGGCGAGTATCGGGAGCGACGGCACGGTATACTCCACCGGGCGCCCTACGAGCCGAATGGATCGGAGCCGGGCTGGGATCGAGGAGGCCGTACCTACCCTCTCGGTGGCTGCAGAGCACTACAACCGGATCTACCGGATCCTCGAGCGTGGTGTCAGGGTTGGGATGGAGGTGGACGTTCGAGTGATCATCGACGACTCCGACCCTCGGGGCTACAACGTTCTAGCCGAAATCCCAGGTACTGATCTGGCGGAGGAAGTGGTGGGGATCGGAGGCCACCTGGACTCCTGGCATACCGGTACCGGGGCAACCGACAACGCCTCGGGCGTGGCTGTCGCCATGGAGGCGATGCGGATCCTGAAGACTCTGGAGGTTCAACCCCGGAGGACCATTCGGATCTTTTTGTGGAGCCACGAAGAGGGAGGGCTCCGTGGATCCAGGGGATACGTCCGGAACCATCTGGGAAGCCCTGAGGTGGGTACCACACCTGAGTACGACCACTTTTCTGTCTACTTCAACATGGACAATGGAACGGGCCAGTTCAGGGGCGTGCACCTTCAGGGGAACGATAAGGTGGGACCGATCTTTCAGGCCTGGATGGAGCCCTTCGGGGACCTCGGCGTTGAGACGCTATCCACCTTCAGCAATCGGGGGACTGACCATCTGGCCTTCGACGAGGCCGGCCTTCCTGGTTTCCAGTTCATCCAGGATCGAATCGATTACCGAGCCAGGACTCACCATTTCAACATGGACACCTTCGACAAGGTCCTCCCGCAGGATCTGAGGATCAATGCCGTTGTTCTGGCCAGCTTCGCCTACCACGCAGCCATGCGGGACGAGTTGATCCCAAGGAAAAGGTGACGGGACGAGGTCGGTCAAAAAATCCCCACCAGGAGGCTGGGAGCGATCAGGCGTCGTACGTCTGAACAGGGGCGATGGGCTTCCAGTGGTGGTTCCGGCCTGACTCTTCCTGTCGGCCACGCAGGATCGCCGCCCTCCGACGAGCCAGAAAATCTCTGAATGGACCTTCGAAGTAGAATTCCTTCTGCCCGAAAGCCGGTCTGAGTTCGTCGAGCCAGGCTGCCTTTGGATCCAGAGCGGCAAAAAAGGGCTTTCGTACCCATCCCGGATCCCTGGCCTGGATGAACTTCAGGAGGAAGAGGTGCTGCCCGGCCACCCGAGCCACTCCATCGACCAGGACTTTCCCCGGCGTGGCTGACATCACCGGGCCCCGAACCGTGCGCCCCAGACCCGAGACGCCTCGGTAGGCCCCGGAGAAGATCCTGAGCGCTTCCACAAGCGGGATCTTGAAATAGTCCTGAGCCCCCGTATCACGGGCGACAAACATGTAATATGGGACGATCCCCAGCTGAACCTGACGAGTCCATAGCTCTCTCCAGACTTCAGGGGAATCGTTCACCCCCCGCACCACCGGAGATTGGCTTCGGATGACGGCGCCGGTGCTTCGGATTCTCCGGATGGCCCGTTGGGCCACCTTGGTCTCCATCTCTCTCGGGTGACTGAAGTGGGCCATGATGGCCAACTGCCGACCCGAGATCCTGATCTGGTCGAAGAGCCGGAGCAGGTCGTCGGCGTCTTCATCGGTGACAAAACGATGGGGCCAAAACGTGATGGATTTGGTTCCGATACGAAGGGTGCGGATGTGTTCCAATGAGGGATCAAGGAGGGGTTCGACGTACTGCCGAAGGACGTCGGCATGCATGACCAGGGGGTCGCCTCCGGTAATGAGAACGTCGGTCACTTCCTTGTGCGCACGGAGATACCGGACCAAGGACCGGGTTTCCCGACCCTCGAATCGGTCCTCCCTCGACTGCGTGAACTGAGCCCAACGGAAGCAGTAGGTACAGTGACTGTGGCAGGTCTGGCCGGCCGCAGGGAAGAAGAGGACGGTCTCCCGGTATTTGTGTTGGATCCCCGGAAGGGGTTTTCCATCCAGGAAGGGCACATTCAGCTCTTTCTGGCCCCCGGGTTGAGCGTTCAGCGAATGCTGGATTCGCCTCGCCTCCTGGTCCAGAACCTCTTCGGGTACTCCGGTTTCGACGAGCCTCTTGAGCCGCAGGAGTCCAGGGCGGGGTATCATCCCCGGTTGGGGGAAGACCAGCTTGTAGATGGGATCGTCTGGGACTGCGGACCAATCGATGAGCTTCTCAACCACATAACCGTTGACGCGAAAGGGTAGAACCGCCGAAACCGCCTTCATGGCACTCCGCTCCGACGCGGACAGATGCGAGAGTTGAGGGATTCGGTCGATGTCCTGGCGGGTGAAAATCCGATATTTCCGCGCCGCTACCTCGATGGTGGACCTCCTCGGTCGAATGGGTTTGGGTGTTGTCTGCCAGATAGCCCGGCGGGTTCCGACTTGGATCCACCTCCAGCCAGGTGGCGGGATCTGCCGGAAAGAGCACATCTGTGGATACGTAAATTACCCCGGCTAAGCTTTTTTGTGC
>CBDUAX010000355.1:0-5433 GCA_965365235.1 uncultured bacterium | reverse complement strand
CCAATCCGACTCATTTCACAACCACATCCACACTGCTTTTCTTCTGCTGATAGACCTTCAGTTCCCTTTTCCTTCAATATTCCCATGGTGTGGAAAAACATGGTCGTGTTCGGTGTGATGGCCAACTTCTTCTACCTTCTGGGACCGACCGCCGAACTCGCCATCGAGAAACTCAGTAAAGGGAAGATCCTCCCGACGGGTCCCGGCCTTTTCCGTATGGGCCTGACCTTTTCCGTAGGCCTGGCCCTACTGCCCACCCTTCTGATCATCCTGGGTTGGGGTCTCAGGATCCTGAACTGGGTTTTCTGACTCCGGAGTTCTTTTGACATAGGGAGCAACCGCCCCGGGAGCGGCCGACTCCCCCTCCTTTCGAGCCGAGCATCTTACCCATGTCCACCATCGCCGAGCTCGACCGAATCGCCATCACGGTCAAATCCCACCGCCTCCTTCAGCGGCTTCTCGAGGAGAACCCAGAACTCGAGGAGATCATGCGGAAGGCCATGAACGAGACCGAAGCCCTGGTCGGAGTCCGAAACTGGGTGCTGGACGAAATTCGCGATCGTTCCGCAGCCCTGTCCTTCTACGCCAGCGAACATCCGACTCGGGAAGATTTTCAGCGCCTTTCGTGGAGAGACTTCGCCGCCATCCGGATCCTGGACTACATCGACAATGCCGGCCGGGAATTCCAGGATCTGAATCTGAGGGGGGAGGTGGCGGTCAGTAATCCCTTCCAGCTCGTCTGGCTGGCGGTCCATCACGGAACCGGAGGAGCGAAACCCGGCTTCTTCGAGGACATGCTCCACCTCCTTCGGCAGTTCACCGGAAAAAGCGATCGTACCCGGCCGTCCCGAGGACAGGTGGAGGGGTGGATGGAGCGGTATCCTTCAGGCCTCGACCCTCGAATCGTGAAGCTGCGGGAGGAGAATCGGGATCGGATCCTGGGACTCATCATCGATCGGATCGACCGAGGCGAAATCTCCAGTCACCGTTTCCACTTTCCGGAAGGCCTGAGCCGGGAAGAGAAGATGGCTCGGGGCCGGAAATGGTGGGGGGATAAACACTTCCACCTGACCTTCGCCGTCCGGTCTCCGGAGCTCCTGAACGAGATGTTGGGGGAGTCGCTGGACCCCGACACCATGAGGGTCCTCTTCCAAGCCCGGGACGCCGGGATCCCATTCTTCGTGAATCCGTACTACCTGTCCCTTCTCCATGTCAGGGTTCCCTACTTCGCCATCGGTGCCGATCTGGCCATCCGCTACTACGTCACCTACAGCAGCCAGTTGGTGGAGGAGTTCGGGCACATCGTGGCTTGGGAGAAGGAGGACCTGGTGGAGCCGGGGAAACCCAACGCGGCGGGGTGGGTTCTCCCGCCTTACGACAATATCCATCGCCGCTATCCCGACGTGGCCATTCTGATTCCAGACACCATGGGGCGAGCCTGTGGGGGGCTTTGCTCAATTTGCCAACGGATGTACGACTTTCAGCGGGGTCGCCTGAACTTCGAGCTGGACAAGCTGGCACCTGCACCGACCTGGTCCGAGAAGCTTCCTGTACTGATGGACTACTTCCGCATCGACTCCCAGCTCAGAGACATCCTCATTACCGGGGGCGACGCCCTAATGAGCTCCAACGCCTCCCTGGAGAGGATCCTCCATGCCGTCCTGGAGATGGCTCACGGGAAGAAGGAGGACAATCTGGCCCGCCACCCTGGGGAAAAACTCGCAGAGCTGACCCGAGTCCGTTTGGGCAGCCGGCTCCCCGTCTATCTTCCTCAGCGTATCGACGAGGAGTTGGTTTCGATACTGAGGGAGTTCAAGGAGAAGGCCTCGGAAGCCGGCGTCCGGCAGTTCTTCATCCAAACCCATTTTGAGGCGCCGTTGGAGGTGACCCCGGAGGCGGCGGATGCCGTCCGAAAGCTGATCTCCGCAGGGTGGACCGTGACCAACCAGTTGGTCTTTTCCGCCGCAGCCTCTCGGCGGGGTCATTCGGCCCAACTCAGGCGGGCCCTGAACGAGATCGGTGTCCTGCCCTACTACACCTTTGTGGTAAAGGGGTATATGGAGAACAATTTCAACTATGCCCCTATCGCACGGGTGGTGCAGGAGGAGGAGGAAGAAAAGGACATGGGCCAGCTCCCTCCGGGCTTTGGGGAGCGGATCCGGGACCTTCCTCTTCGGGCCGAGGAGATGGTCGAGAGCATTGGAAAGCTTCGGGAGGAAGCGGGCCTCCCGTTCCTCGCCACGGACCGGAGCGTCCTGAACCTCCCAGCCGTGGGAAAAAGCCTCACCTTCCGAACCATCGGCATTACCCGGTATGGACGCCGGATCCTGGAGTTCGACCACGACCGGACCCGGGCCCACAGCCCCATCATCGACCAGATAGGGAAGGTCGTCATCATCGAGTCGAAATCAATCACTGAATACCTCCTCCAGATGGACGGAATTGGAGAGGACGTGTCGGAGTACCAGGACGTCTTCGGGTATTCCCTCGGAGCGACAGAGCCCAGGATGCCCCTCTATGAGTATCCACCCTTCGACTTCAAAACGACGGAAGAGCTGACCAACCTGGAGTTGGAGCCTGCCCGGTAAGTCTTGAGAGCGTTCCGGGGGGCCGGTTCCCTTGACGAGAGTGTGGTGGACCGGGCAGAGTGGGGAAGCCTCTTCCCCAGCAGGAGAACCCACGAATGTCTTCCAAGCCCAAGTCCGATCCTGAATCTCGTCCAGCCTCTCCCGTCACCCGCAGAGACTTCGTCACCCACGCGGCTGCCCTCGGTGGTGGGGCCGCCCTCTCCGGCATGGCATTCTCCGGGGAGGCCGAGGGCCAAGAAAGAGCCCCTGGATTCGACGGAAGTGCCCACCCCAATGGTTCCCCATCATCCAACACTCTCACCGTCCCCAAACGGCCCTTCGGAGACACGGGCATAGAGATCTCGTCGGTAGGGTTCGGGGCAGGAAGCCGGTTCTATACCTCCGTCCCGAGTGATGAGGAGTCGGCGGAGCTGATCCGGCAGGCCATCGACCGGGGTGTAGAATTCGTGGAGACGGGTTCTAACTACGGTGGTGCAGAGGGGATCAGCGAGAAACGCATCGGGCTGGCCATGACCACCCACCGGCAGAAAGCCTTCATCGAGACCAAGGTGGATGAGAGGGACTACGACGGCGCCATGCGGGAGATGGAGCGGAGTCTGGAGCGGATGCAGACAGACCACCTGGACCTGGTGCTCCACCATTTTCTCCGGAGCCCGGAGGAGGTGGTCGAGGTCTCTCGCATCGGAGGGGCGGAGGAAGCCATCCGGAAGCTGATGGACCAGGGAGTGGTGGGCTATAGAGGATTCTCCACCCATTTACCTGAGGTTGCCACCGAGGGAATCCGACGCCTGGTTCCCCAAGCGGTCCAACTCCCCATCAATGCGGTTCGCGTCCCTGACTTCGAGGAGGAGATCATCCACCCCGGTGCCCAGGACGGGATCGCCTTTATTGCCATGAAAACCTGCGGGAATGGGTTCTTTCACCCCGCCAACGCCACCACCCCCGACCGCATCGAGCAATACGGTCCACCACCGGGAGCATGGGACCGGTGGGACATTCCGGATTGGACAGACTACATCCACTACGTCCTGTCGCTCCCCATCGCCGCAGCCACCATCGGTGTTGACTCGTACTTCACACTCAATGGCGTCGTGGCAGCGGCGGCCAGCTTCCAGCCCCTGCCCCCTCAACGTATGGCCTCCATCTCCCGGCGGGCTCAGGTGTTCGACCAAACGGGATACTGGATACCCAGATCCTAGAGGGTTCCCCCGTGGGGTTGACCGGGTGAAGGGGAGGGTCGGGAGAGGCCAAAATCCGGGGAAGACAAAAATCCGTGGAGGTCACGGGCAACCGGGGGTTGTGAGTCAAAGAACCTTCGCAAACAGGATCTGCTTCACCAGGTCGTAGACCGCGGCCCAATCACCTCTCCAGGTATCGTAGTCGACCTTGTGGATGATGACGATCTCGAGATCGGGGAGCACGAAGATGGCCTGTCCGCTCCCGCCCAGAGCCGCATAGATGTTCTGCCCTCCCCAGAAAGAGGGCTTTCCGACCCACCACATATATCCGTAGTCGAAGGCTCCGCCGGCATCCGAGTACGGCTGGGTGCTCCGCTCGATCCAATCGGCAGGAAGAAGCTGGACACCCCTCCACTCCCCGTCTCGGACGAAGAGCAACCCGAACCGAGCCATGTCCCGAGCCGACATGCTGAAGTGGTAGGCCGGATGCTCTGACATCTCCTGGTAAAGATACCACCCGTTGGAGGGCTCGAACTCCTGCATCTGGAGGGGCCCTGCAAACCGGTCGTAGATAGACTCGAAGATGTCTTCGCCGGTGAGCTGAATAAATGCCGTGCCCAAGACGTTGAAGTCCCAGTTGTTGTAATACCAGAAAGTCCCGGGCGGATGGCTCCCCCGCTCGGGTCGGGCATCCTTCATGGACTGGCTTTCCGCAGCGGCCTCATGGTAGACCCCAGACCGAGCCTTGATGAGGTCTTCCAGCGTCGCCTGTTTCTCCTCGGGGGTGAGGGAAGGCGGAAGGTCGTCGATCCCCAGCTCTTCCAGGGTCATCCCCAGGTCGATGGTCCCGTTGTGAACGAAGATTCCATACAGGGCGCTGAGAAAGCTCTTTCGGCAGGACTGGACGACATAGTTCTTGGAGGTGCGCCCGTAGTCCCATACCAGAATCCCCCGATCCACCACCAGGAAGGCATCGGAGCCCAGGAGGTTGGCCCGATCCGAAGCGCCAACCAACCGCGTCTCGGACCACCCGAGGGCCGCCGGGCTGGGCGCCCGGGTCCAGCTCTCTCCGGGGAACCCGCTTCCGTCGCCGAGGCTGCGCGGGTCCAGCAGGTGGGAAGGATCGATCTCGTCTTCCGCGCAAACCGAACAGGTGGATGAGTCGGAACAGGCGAATCCGACCGCGAAGACGCTCAGGAGAGAGAGGCGGGCGAAGCAACTCGACGGAGTTCTCATACCTATGGTACGGGTGGACAGGGATATCCCTACCAAACCACAGACCCTTCAAGATCAGTAGTGCTCCTGCCGATCCTATCAACGGTGGGAAGATCCCACGCGTTGTCGCAGTGGGTCCAGCCGCGGCCTGCCCACCCAGTTGGAGGGTCGAAGGCTGGAGTTATCCACCTGAGGAATAGAGAGAGAACCGGAGCCTGGGGACCAATACCACCATGACCGTGGAAACCGCCCAAACTCGGCCTCGACAAGAGGCACTGCACCTGCTGGAGAGGCTCCGGTCGGGGGAGAGACTCCCCGGCCCGGAACTCGACTTCAGGGGAGCATCTCTGCCTGGGGCGGATCTGGCCGGTCTCCAGCTCTCTGGGGCCGACTTTACCGAGGCGGGCCTTTCCGGTGCCAATCTCGCCGGAGCCACCCTTTTCAAGGCCCGA
>CBDUAX010000354.1:0-5441 GCA_965365235.1 uncultured bacterium | reverse complement strand
CACTCAGGCGTTGGCCGATGCCATGCGCCTGTCTCGGGACGAAGGAATCGACGCGGTGATGGCCGAGCACGACCTGGACGCCATCGTGGCCCCCACCGGGAGCCCAGCCTGGACGTCCGATCCCATCAACGGAGACCGGTACCACATGGGGAGCTCGAGTCCCGCGGCCATTTCGGGGTACCCCAATATCAGCGTTCCCATGGGAACCTTCATGGAGCTGCCGGTGAACATCAGTATCTGGGGGAGGGCCTGGACGGAACCTCAACTGCTTGGCATCGCTTACGCCTACGAGCAGCGTACGCGACACCGAAAACCCCCTAGATTTATCCCGACGCTGGACCTTTGATGCAGGCCACCTATCACCAAATGGACCCGGAAGATAGGAGGGGGATTTTTGCCCATCAGCATGAAGGTAGAAAAGAACGCCGTTTTCACCCTGGTGGCATCGGGGGAGTTGACGATCTCCGAGGCGAAGGAAGGGGCCCGGGCTGTCTACGCTGATCCGAGGTTCGTCGAGCCGACCCGGGTCATCTGGGATCTTCGGGATACCCGGGTGGGCTGGAAGTCGGAGGAAGTGAAAGGTTTTTCGGAGTTCATTCTGGGAAACCGGGGGTCCGGCCGCGGCAAGGTTGCCGTCGTCGCCTCGTCCAACCTGGAGTTCGGTCTTGCTCGGATGTTCGAGGTTATGAGCCAAAGAGCGCCCATGGAAATGATGGTGTTCAGGGATGCGGACGAGGCCCGGGATTGGATCGAGGACTGAGGCTCAGGAACGTCCGGGATGAGGGGGAAACAAAGGAGGGGATGAGGACCGGATCGTCCCCTCCCCCCCTTTGTTTTGAGATGTCCCGTAGCAGCTAGAGCTCGTACCGTATCGCCTCTACCGGGTCGATGCGGGCCGCCCGGCTGGCGGGCAGGTAGCTGGCCAGGACAGCCACGACCGTCAGGCTGATGGCCACCGCGCCAAAGGTCACCGGATCGATGGGGCTGACCCCGTAGAGGAGGGCCCCCATGAGTCGTGTCAGCCCGACGGAGGCTCCCAGCCCAATGAGGACGCCCATTCCGGAGAGGACCAGGCCCTGTTTCAGGACCATACCTTTCACGTCTTTTCCCTCGGCCCCCAGGGCCAGGCGCACGCCCAACTCCCGGGTTCGCTGGTTGACGATATAGCTGATGACACCGTAGATGCCGATGGCGCCCAGGACCATGGCGACCGAAGCGGCGATGATGAGCATGATGAGCGTGAACGAGGTCCGAGCCATGGACTCATTCATGAACTCCCGAACGGTTCGGACGTCGGCCAACGGCAGGTTGGGGTTCACCGACCAGATGGCGTCCCGCACCTCAGGGAGAAGGCCCGGGGTCCCCACCCTGTCACTCCGCATGGCGAAGCGCATGGTTCTGCGGTGCTGGAGTTCCGGTTGTTCGCCGGGGAGCTCGGTCCAGGAGCTGGGCGTGAGCATGGGCCAGTAGACCACGGCCGTGAGATCCTGATCTAGACCGTCGTCTCTCACGTTCCCCACTACCCCCACGATCTCCCTCCATTGGGCTTCACCGGGCCCCATGGTGGCGATCCGTCTCCCCAGGGCGTCGGAGGGCTGATCCCAATACTCCCGAGCGAAGTTCTCCGTGACCATGACCACCCGGTTCAGGTCGTAGCAATCCCGCCAGTCGATGGCCCGTCCGGCCACCAGGGGGATCTGCATGGTCTCCAGGTAGTTCTCCCCCACATGTTTGAATCTCCGGATCGGGGGCACCTGGTCTTCCGGAAGGGGGAAGTCCTCGACCCAGACCGCGTCGTTGGAGTCCCAGCCGTCCATGGTGACGGAGCTGGAAAGGCCCACCGATGTGACTCCGGAGATGGCGGCGAGCCGGTCCGCGATGTTCTGGTGGGTCCGGGTGAGCTCCACCGGGTCCTCCACCTCTGTTTCCGGGATGTACAAGCGAACGGTGAGGATGTCGTCGGGGTTACGGAAGCCGGGGTCCACATTTTGAAGAGCCACGAAGGTCCGGATCATGAGGCCGGAACCCACCAGGAGGACCAGGGCCAGGGCCATCTGGGCCACAACGAGGGTATTCCGGGCCCGGTGCTTCTCCTTGCCCGCACTCCCACCTCGCCCTCCCTCCTTCAGCGCGTTCACCACCTTCCCACGTGCAAAGCGCAGGGCCGGGAAAAGCCCGAAGAGGAGCGCCGCGAAGAGGGATATCCCTAGCGTGAAAAGAAGAACGGGGACGTTCAGCCCGATCTCCTCCATTCGGGGAAGGTCGGCCCCCATGAGGGAGCCCAGAAGCTGAAGGCCGGCAAAAGCCAGGGCCAACCCTGCCACCCCCCCGAGGACGCCCAGGACCAGGCTTTCCTTCAGGAACTCCCAGCCCACCGCTCTCTGGCTGGCACCCATGGCAGTCCGAACCGCCATCTCCCGTTCCCGGCCCTCGGCCCTGACCAGGAAGAGGTTGGCCACGTTGGCGCAGGCGATGAGGAGGATGATGGCCACCGTACCCAGGAGGACCCAGAGGACTTCACCGATGTTCCCCACCACATCTTGTTTGAGAGGTCGGACATAGGGGGCGAACTGGGCGCTGGCCAGCATGTCCTGGGGCATGCCCCCTGGGAACTTCTCGAAGGCCAGCGGCACCATGCGGTCGATGTCGGCGTTGGCCTGCTCCACCGTCATCCCGGGCTTCAGTCGGGCCAGCCCCTGGAAGCTGAAGTTGCCGACAAAGAGAGTGGCCCGGTCGAAGCGGAAGGGGAGGTAGATCGCCGGGTCGAACCGAAGGAAGCGGGGCTCGGATGGCATGACGCCGATGATCTCCCACGTCACCCCACCCACCCGAAGGGTCTGCCCGATGACCGCCGGGTCGCCGCCGAAGCGGGTTTGCCAGTAGTCATGGCTCAACATGATGGTATGAGGCGTGTCCGGAGAGTCGTCCTCGGCGGTGAACCGTCGCCCCAGCGCCGGTTGGATCCGGAGGGCTTCCAGGGTGGTGTAGGTGAGGAACATGGCCTCCACCTCTTCCGGCTCGTCCAACCCCACAACCGACACCGAACTAGGGTCCCACATGCCGATGGACTCGAAAACCCGACCCTCGTCCAGGTAGGTGTAGTGGAGGGCAGGCGACTGGTTCACCTCGTCGAACCCGATGCCAGGGGCAGTATGCCATACCCCCACCAACTCATCTGGGGCTTCAAAGGGGAGGGCCTTCAACAGGATCCCGTTGACCAGGCTGAAAATGGCCGTGTTGGCACCGATGCCGATGCCGAGAGTGGCGATGGCGATAATGCTGAAGAGAGGATTCCGGAAAAGCCTCCGGGTGATCAATCCGACTTCTCTGGCGAACGGTTTCATGGGTCTCTCTATGATGCCTTGGGTCTCCGGAGGCAGAACGCCTGCTTGTTTTCTCCGGCGGGACCGGCCAATTCCAACGACTCTGTCTGGTCCTTACTCTGACGATGGGCGGGTGGCCCCGGTTTCGTTGGAGCGGTTTCGGAACTGGCTTCGACCCCCGGCCGACTTTTTCTGCTTGCCACCTCTGTGGGCGGGGAATCATCTTCCCCTGACCGAACTGTCGGCGTCCCGAAGCGAAAGCCGTTCATGTCAGACGACTCATTTTTCAAGCGGATCCTTCAGCGGAAGGTCTTGCCTTGGACGCTGGCATACCTTGCGGGGGCTTTCGTGGTGTACCAGGGACTTGAGATTGTCGATCAGTCCGTCGCCCTCTCTCCGCTCCTTTATCATGCCAGCCACATCCTCCTGATCCTTGGCTTTCTCCTGACGCTAGTGCTGGCCTGGCATCACGGTCCCCCCGGGGCCCAACGCGTGACCGGCAAGGAGCTGATGCTTCTTGCGGCGGTCTTGGCAGCCGGCGGTTCGGCCATGGTCATGCTCAGGAGCCTTCAGGAGGAGGTCGCCCTGCCCCCGGGGTTCACACTGTCAGAAGCAACGGACACCTCCGAAGAGGGGCCTGAAGCGGGCCACCGTAGCAGAGAAGGGAATGAGGCGCTGGGAGACCTCATAGCGGCTACTCTCCCGGGACAGGGGGATCAGTTCGAGGCCTCATTGGCCATTATGCCTCTGGAAAACCTGGCTGGCGATCCCGCTCTGGATACGCTGGCTAGTGGCATCACCGACGAGCTCATCGCCCGCCTGTCGAGGATCCGCGGCCTGAAGGTGATCTCCAGACAGTCTGTGCAGGAGCTCGAGGGATTGGACCTGACCCTGAGACGGATCGCCGACACGCTGAATGTGGACCACCTTCTTATCGGTACGGCCTTTTCGGCGCCCGAAGAGAATCGGATCGAGGTCCGGCTCCTTCATCTCCCCGATGCGGATACACTCTGGATCAATGACTATCCTCTCGGGCAAACGGACCGAGATCAGGCAGTGGAGGAGATTACCCTGGAAGTCGGTGCGGCCCTGCTGATCGAGGTGCCCGCGCTGACGGTGGAACAAGACTTCCCGACCACGGAGAGCCCAGGGTACGTTACCTACCTGGCCGGAAACCAGTTGTTGAGCACTCGGACTCGGGATGGTGTGCTGCGGGCCATCGACAATTTCCGAACAGCGATCGTCCTGGACAGCAGCTTCGCCATGGCCTATGCAGGCCTGTCTTCAGCGTATGCCCTCTCCGTCACCTACCGGTATGAGATTGGCATCGATGCCTACGCTGCCGCTGGTCTCGCGCTGAAAGCCGCTGACGTCGCCGTCTCGCTGGCCCCGGGCATGGCCGAGGCCTATGCGGCCCGGGGGTACATCTCCAGCGTGGCCCTCGCTCCCGCACCCACCGTGGTGGCCGATTTCGGGCGAGCTATGGAAATCCAACCCAACGCCCCGAACGTGGCCGCCTGGTACGCCAACCTCCTGGTAAGAGAAGGGTACTACGACCAGGCCATGGCCGAAGCTCAAAGGGCCGTCGACCTGGATCCCCTCTCCTCCCCCCGCCGAACCGGACTGGCCTATGAGGCGCTGAGGGCCCGGGACTATGGACAGGCCATCGCTCAGGCCCGGCGCGCCCAGACCCTGGAATCCGCAGTTATGCTCCCCCGCTCCATCCATGCCCAAGCCCTGCTCCTGAGTGGCCGAGCGGAAGAGTGCATACAGATGGACCTGGGACCTCACGACGGAATCCGGGCCATGTGCCTCCATTCTGTTGGGCGGCGGGAGGAAGCGCAGGTCATCATCGACTCACTCCGGGCCGCAGTGGCATCGGGTGAGAGCCTGGATCCGGACTTCAGCTCAGTCATCCCCGCCGGTGACATCGCGGCCTACTTCGCCTGGATCGGGGATCCGGAGAGGGCGCTGCCATGGATTCACCGGGTCTTCGCCGACTCCCCCAGTGGGATCGATCCTCGGGTGCTGGAGTCCGGGCTCTTCGATGAACTCCTGGAGGTCCGGGCCTATCGGCGGGAGGTGGAGGATATCCGGAGCCGGGTCTGGGCCAGAGTA
>CBDUAX010000353.1:0-5460 GCA_965365235.1 uncultured bacterium | reverse complement strand
CCGCCGTGGCCTTTCCTGCGGGGGAGGCTTCAGAACAAGCCCTTCTGGAACTCGACGGTCAACTCCCCCTCCATCACCGGGCTCACCGGACCCTCCAGGCGGACGCTTCGGTCCTCGTTCACGGTAACCCAGAAGTCTCCCCCTTCCATCATCACCTTGATCCGACCTGGATTCATCGCTCCTCGTTCGACACAGGCGGAAGCCACTGCGCAGGCCGAGGTCCCGGAGGAAGCCGTTCTTCCCACACCCCTTTCCCAGATGAGGATCCGTACTGCGCCCTCTCCGGAGGGGAAAGCCAGCTGGACATTGGTCCCGTTGGGGAAGACGGGATGGCCGGTAAGGAAGGGACCGAGGCGTAGGAGGTCTTCTTCCTCCAGTCTCTCCCTGAAGACCACACAATGGGGGTTCCCCACGGATACCGGCTGGAGGTCCAGCCTTTCACCCTCGGGACCCGGAAGGAAACGATCCTCCTCCAGCGCGTCCGGCCTCCCTCCCACAGCGGCCATCCCGAACCGGGCCTGCCCCATCTCTACCGCCACATCCACCGAGCCTGGACCTCCACGACCCAGGATCTCCATCTGGACGACGTCTCCCCCAACTTCCACCGGAAAGGGAGCGCCCTCCCTCACCCGCCCCCTGGAGTAGAGGTAGGACCCCAGGATGCGGAGTCCATTCCCGCTGCGCTCAAACTCGGAACCGTCAGGATTGAACATCCTCAGCCGAAAAGGATCTTCCTTCCGGCGCTGGTTGAAGGGGCCCTCCCCGGCCAGGAGGGCCACGATTCCGTCCCCGCCGGGTCCGCGCCATCGGTCACAGACAGCCAGGACGGCAGAAGCATCAACGGACCATCCACAACCCTCCTCGAAAACCAGGTAATCGTTTCCGTGGCCATGCCCCTTGAAGAAGCGTCTGCTCAGAGAGAGCGGTTTTTCCATATGCCGCCTGCCGGAATGCTCAGGGTAAGAAGGGACCGCTTGACGTCGGGTTTTGAATCTACCCACACGAGTGTGGGGAAGCCAAAACGCCCGGGGAAGCCACCTCCTCATCCACCACCAAAGGAAGCCCCTGAAACCCGGGCCAACCCCAGCGCGTAGAAGAGAGGCATAACCGGACGGGTGCCGGTGGTGCTCAACCGGGTCGAGAAAGAGTAAACTTTCATCCTCGACTGGCTTTTCATGTATCGAGCCGCCGTTCTGGCCCTCATGGGGTGTTTCCTCCCCGGATCGGTCTATGGGCAGCAGTCTGCCCGGCAACCCCTCCCCACGCCCCCCACACCCATCGAGGCCTCTTATGTGACCGGCCTTGTCCTTCCCGCAGTGAGGGTCCGGGGCGAGGATCCGAAGATCGACGGGTTCCTAACAGACGAAGCCTGGCTCACGGCTCCGGTGGCCGGGCAGTTCACCCAGATCGAACCGATCGAGGGGGCCCCGGCATCGGAGGCCACCGAGGTGAGGGTTCTCTACGGAAACGATGCCCTCTTTTTTGGATTCCGGGCTTTCGACACGGCTCCCGACAGCATCGCCGGACAGCTCACTCGTCGGGACACGGACTCCTATTCCGACGCCCTCCATGTGGTCATCGATTCCTACTTCGACCGTCGGACGGCCTTCCATTTCGGGGTGAACCCGGTTGGGGTGAAGGTGGACCTGTACCGGTTCGACGACACCGAGGAAGACGCGAGTTGGGACGCGGTATGGGAGGTGGCCACGCAAATCGACGAAACCGGGTGGACGGCCGAATTCCGAATCCCCTACTCCCAGCTCCGGTTCGGAAACCAGGAAGTCCAGAGCTGGGGCATCAACTTCGCCCGGGAGATTGCCCGGAAGAACGAGACATCCACGTGGGCACCCATTCGGAACAGCGACGGGGCCATCGTCTCGAAGTCGGGAGAGCTCCGAGGCCTCCGAGGTTTGGGCACGCCCACCCGAATGGAGATGCGGCCTTTCTCCCTGACCCGACTGACTCGGGCCCCTGGGGAGGAGGCAAACCCGTACTACCGGCAGAACGATTTTTTTGCATCCGGCGGGTTGGATCTGAAATACGGGGTCACCAATGACCTTACCCTGGACCTCACGGTAAACCCCGACTTTGGTCAGGTGGAGGCGGACCCGGCCCAGGTGAACCTTTCGGCATTCGAGAGTTTCTACCCGGAGCAACGCCCCTTCTTCATCGAAGGCGCCGCAATCTTCAGTTTCGGAATCGGGATCGGAGACGGGGACATGGGGAGTGAATCGCTCTTCTATTCCCGTCGTATCGGGCGGTCTCCACAGGGCGGGGTGGACCCGGAAGGTGGATTCGTCGACAGGCCTGACGGAACGACGATCCTCGGGGCCTGGAAGCTTTCCGGCAAAACCCAAGATGGGTGGTCCATTGGACTCCTTCACGCTGTCACGGCGGAGGAAAACGCCCAGATCACGACGGCCGAGGGGATCGACCGGGAGGACCCGATTGAGCCCTTCTCGAACTACGGAGTAGCTCGCGTCCAGAAGGACTTTCGGGACGGCCGAAGCGCCGTGGGTTTCATCGGAACCGCCACAAACCGGAACAAAGAGGTGGCTGATGAGCTTCTTCTCCGGACCGGGGCATATACCGGCGGGCTGGATTTCCGTCACCGCTTTGGGAGTGAAGACCGGTTCCAGGTAAACGGGTATCTCCTGGGGAGTCATGTCCGGGGGTCGGAAGAGGCCATAGCGCTAACGCAGCTCTCCCCTGCTCGGTACTTCCAGCGACCAGACGCCGGACATCTGGTCTTCGATCCGGACCGCACCTCCGTGAGCGGATGGGCCGGGAAGGCTGAGCTCACCAAAATCGGAGGAGGGTTCTGGCGCGGGGGTACGACCCTTTTGGCCAAGTCGCCGGGTTTCGAACCGAACGACCTGGGATTCCAACGGGAGTCGGATCTTGTTCTTCATGCCGGGTTCCTGGGGTACAACCACTACACGCCCACGGATCACCTACGGCAGTGGAACCTGAACGCCAGCGCCTGGCACGGATGGACCTTCGGCGGGGAGAGGGTGGCCACCGGCGGAAACGTGAACGGATCCCTGACTCTTCAGAACTACTGGGGCGGATTTGCCGGAATCAATCACGATCTCGAAGCCTTCTCCAACAGCACGCTTCGGGGCGGTCCCATGATTCGCCGGGAAGCCCGTTCAAACGGGTGGTTCGGCCTGTTCTCCGACTCCCGAAAAAGCGTTCAGGGAACCATGGCCAACAACTGGTCCGCGGCATCCGAGAGCGGGTCTTGGTCTTGGAACACCTCCCTGAATGTTCGCTGGCGTCCCTCTGGTCGAATGAATCTGAGCCTGGGGCCTTTCGTGAATCGGACGGTCAACGAGATCCAGTGGGTGGGAAGGATCTCGACGGAGGAGGACCACTTCGTTTTCGGGGAAATCGACCAGAAGACAGTGGGTCTCACGGGCCGTTTCGACTTCACCTTCGACCCCGACCTGACGCTCCAACTCTACGCCCAACCGTTCATCAGCGCCGGGGAGTACCAGGATTTCAAGCAGGTGGCGGACCCAAGAACCGGGCGCCACAAGGACCGGTTCTCGGCTTTGGACCCAACCCGGGCGGAAGGGGCATATTGGGTCGACCTGGATGGGGACGGTACGACGGAATCGTTCAGTGACCCCAACTTCAACTTCCAACAGTTCCGTTCCACCGTGGTCCTTCGATGGGAGTACCGGCCAGGGTCCCTCCTCTATCTCGTCTGGTCCCAGGGCCGGGACTATTCCAACCAGACTGGCCGGCTGGCCCTGGAAGAAGACCTTGGAAACCTATTCAGCCAAGATGCGGAGAATGTGTTTTTGCTGAAGGTGAGCTACTGGATCACTCCCTGACCACAACCCTCAGTCTCTGGCGAGCATGGCCTCCAGCCCATCCGGGGAGACAGGCAGGGCCTGAGTGAGGTTATTCGCTCCACCTTCCGTCACGAGAATGTCATCCTCGATCCGGATCCCCAACCCGGTGAAAGGACCGGGCTTCTCCCCCGCCACTGGCGGAAAGTAGAGGCCCGGCTCCACGGTCAGAACCATCCCCGGTTCCAGAACTCTGGATGCCCCCTGACGGGTATAGTCCCCCACATCGTGAACATCCAGGCCGAGCCAGTGCGAAGTCTGGTGCGGGAAGAAACCCTCATATGCCTTCCCCTTCACCAGCTCCTCCCGGTTTCCGGACAAAACATCCAGCTCGATAAGGCCCTGGACCAGACGCTTCAGCGCGCTCTCATGGACCTCTGCCACAGAGTTCCCTGGGCGAACTGTCTCGATTGCCGCCCGATGGGCGGCCAGGACCACCTCGTAAACCGAAAGCTGTGGGGCTGAGAACCGGCCGTTCGCCGGGTAGGTCCGGGTGACATCACCGGAGTAGAGGCCGAACTCCGCACCGCCGTCCAGGAGGACCAGCTCTCCATCGTCGATGGTGTGCTCGTTCGCCGAGTAGTGGAGGGTACAGGCATTTTCGCCTGACCCCACGATGGTGGGGAACGCCGGGCCAGAGGCCCCGCCACGCCGAAATCCAGACTCCAGAAGGCTCTCCACCTCCCACTCGCCCATTCCGGGCCGGGTGTCCTTCATTGCCTCCCGAAAGGCCGCCACCGTCAGGCTGGTGGCCTGCCGGATCCGGGCCAACTCTTCCGGGTCCTTCCTGAGGCGAAGCTCATCCAGAATCTGTCCCGGGTCCTCCACCGCCCGGGGGCCATCTCCCTTCCGGGCTCCACTCCGCCGCCCCGCTCGTAGGGCGTCGATGACCACCGGTTCCAACATCGGGTCTTCACCCAGACGGAAGAAAAGGCGTCCAGGGCCTTTTAGACGCTTTGGCAGCTCCTGAGGTAGATCCTCAAAAGGCAGCGAGTCGTCCGCCCCGAACACCTCCTTGGCCCTCTCAGGCCCCATCCTAGGGCCGGACCAGACCTCCGCCTTGAGGTCCCGGGAGGGGACGAAGAGAAGGAAGTGCCCTTCCCCACCCTGGCTGGTAAAGACCGCTACCGCGCCGGGCTGTGTGATCCCGGTCAGGTAGAAGAGCTCCGAGTCGGGGCGATACCGAACCTCGGTATCCCGGGACCGATAGAGGAGGGGGGCCGAGGATAGGATCATCACCCCATCCTCGAGGTGTTGAAAGACTCCTTCTCGTCTCTTGGCGAAGTTCGACCTGGGAAACCCCTGGATCTTCTCCATCATCCGTTCATCCCTTCAGCACCCCCATGGGCTTGAGGCGGGCCACCTTCCGTCCGATGCCCGCCCGATCGACCACATCGACCACCTCGGCCACGTCCTTGTATGCCTCGGGCATCTCCTCCGCCACGGTAGCGAAAGAGGAGGCCCGGATCTGAATTCCGAGATCGTCGAGTTCCCCTTTCAGGTCGCGATCCCTCGCCGCCTTCTTCGCCTGCCTGCGACTCATCTTCCGGCCGGCCCCATGGCAAGTGGAGCCGAAGGTCTCGGCATAGGCCCCCTCCGT
>CBDUAX010000352.1:0-5470 GCA_965365235.1 uncultured bacterium | reverse complement strand
GGCGTGGGGTGCGGCGGCCTTCATGGGTGCCATCGGGGTGGTCTTGGTGGTCGCGCTGGTGGCGGCGTATCTTCCGGCCCGAAGAGCCAGTTCAGTCAACCCCGTGGAGGTTCTCAAGCGGGAGTAGGCTTGTAGGTCTTCGACCTGTTATCCTCTGGCATCGTCGGGGGGTTGGATGTGGCCACTCTCTCCCCGGGTTCGTCCCTTATCACCCGAAGGTCTCCGATGCCCGCTCGCCCCTCCGGATCCGTTCCCGTCGAAGTCGTTCCCGCCGGTACCGGCACCACCCGTCAGCTTCTCATCGGCCCCGAGGAAGGCCCCAACTTCGCCCTCCGAAAGTTCATCATGGAGCCCGGGGGTGGAATGCCCCTCCACACCAACGAGGTCGAACATGAGCAGTACGTCCTTGGGGGCCGAGCCCGGGTTGTGATCGGAGATGAGGTTCTGGTGGTGAAGAAGGACGACGTGGTTTTCATCCCCGGCGGCATTCCCCATTCCTATGAGGCCCTCGGGGATGAGACCTTCGAGTTCCTCTGCGTAGTGCCGAATCTTCCGGACGAGACCCGCATCCTGGAGTCTCCCGAAGACACCATGCTGGAGATCCCGGAAGACGAGCTCGGCTGCTAGGAAAAAACCTCTCGCTCCAGGACACCGGTCAGGCAGCCGATGCTCCCTGCCGCTTTCCCCAGCTCTCCCACTTCCACAGGGATGCACTCCACACCCTGTCCCTCGAAGAACGCCTGGGTGCGGGGGTTTCCATCCGGCATGAGGATCTTCCTCGGTCCCAGCGTGACCACGTTGAGGGCGAAGCCGTACCTGGCCTCGTCTTCGTCGGGGATCGGTAGGGCCTCGATCCCGAACTCCGCCAGGAGGGCGGCGGCCGGGGCCGGGAAACGGCCCGGCCAGGCGAAGGCCAGGTCCCGGTCCACGATTCGAAGCTGCCCCATGAGGTGCATCGTGCCTTTGGGGAGGTGGGTGGAAAGAACCGCCACCCCCAGCCCCTCCAGGGTGGCCGTCACCTGACGAGCCCCCTCTTCGTTCGTTCGGAGGCCCCGGGCCACGAGCGCCCGTCGAGGCCCGAGCCACATCAGGTCGGCCCCTTCAAAAACCCCTCTGCCACCGACAGAGCACCGGATGGGGATTCCTGCCTCACCAAGGGCCCGGGCCATCCAGCGCTCCTCTCCGGCTCGAGTGCGGGAGGCGGGGCGTCCCAGTATGGCTCCTTCGGGCGTCATGACAAAAAGGTCTGCGGCAAAGAGCTGGTTTGGGGGAGGTGTGGAAGGCGGGTCCACATATCGGACCTCCACTCCCTGGTCTTTATACGCCTGGGCCAGAACGTCATGCTGGCGCTGCATGATTGCCAGGTCCGGCCTCTCCAGCAGGAGAATCGCTCTGGGGTCGGATCCAGCCAACTCCATCTCGGGCCCAGGACGGTGCAGGATCACCGATTTCAACGGGCCCCACTCTGAATCGACTCCGCAGGATCCCCACAGAGTCCCCAGCTCATCCTGGAGGGTGGAGGTCCTGGGCTGCCATCCGGGTCCTCCGTAGGCGGCATAATCGGCATGTTTTGTCACTGCCTTCTTCTTCCTTTCACCGAGCCTTCCACCCTGTCCTCAACACCCGGCCAGCCCCTCCGAACCACTAGGGCCATCTGGTCAAAACAGAGGAAAGACCTTTTCGAACAGTGCCGCCCGGAGCCCGTTCAAGATTTGTCGGGTGGCCGGCCGTGGGGGCGGCGGCCCACCAACGCCGTTGCTGTTGAAGGCGGCCAGGGCCCCGGTCTTCGTTTCCGGATCGAAATAGAGGAAGGAGAAAAATGCCTTCTGGCTTCCAGTATGGCCGATCACCCGCAGACCTCGGAAATCCTCCAGAAAAAAGCAGAGCCCCATTGCCTCCCGTAAGGAACCCGTCTCACCGATTGGAACCACCTCTTCCCACATTTCTTCCAGGGAGCCTCTCGAGAGCACCGTCTGATAGCGCTCCAGCTCCGCCGGGCTACCCGAATTCACGAGGAAGGCAAGGAATCGGGCCATGTCCTGGAAGGGCGCATTGAGCCCCCCGTTGGATACAGTGATTCCAGTGTCGAAATCGAGACCGTTGGGGTGGGGTACGCCCTCTCTGACCGAGTAGTTGTTCGACCGAAAAGGCAGGAGGTACGCGGGCGTACGATCGAAGTAGCTTCGGCCCATCTCCAGCGGGCTGAGAATGTTCTTCCAGACGTAGACTTCCCAGTCTTCACCAGTTGTCCTCTCGATGACCTGACCCAGGAAGATGATCCCGGGATTGGAGTAGGAAAAACGAGTCCCGGGTTTGAAGAGGATCTCGGTATAGGGAAGCATGGAGACGATCTGGTTCCACTGCGTAGGCTCGTGGGGATGCCAGTCCTCTCCTCCGCCCCACGGCCAGGTGGGGTTTCGGAACCCGCTGGAATGACTGAGAAGGTGTCGGATGGTGATGCCGTCCATGGACCCGTAGGGGTTGTGGACCGCCCGAAGTTCGGGAACGAACGAAACGATGGGGTCGTCCAGCTTCAAGAGCCCCTGGTCCCGCAGTTGAAGGATGGCGATGCCGGTCAGGGTTTTGGTGATGGAACCCCAGTGGTAGATGGTCGATGCGTCTACGGCCCGGCCTGTTTCCAGGTCGGCGAACCCGAACGTCTCGTGGGAGATCAACCTCCCATCCAGAAGGAAGGCCCAGGAGGCCCCTACCATTCCAGTGGCCTCCAGAGTGTCCCTCAGCTCAGAGGAGACCTCCGCCCAGGCGCTGGCGAATCCTCGAGGTACCTGGGCCAAGGCGGGCAGGGGAGGGAGGAGCGTCCCTGAAAGAAAAAGGAGAACGGGCCCGGAGAGGCCCAACCTGAAACGGCCGAACATCGGCACCCCCATATCGAAAGGATCCGGATGATTTGGGGGAGAATGTGGGAGGAAGTGCCAGGACGCAAAAGAAGGGGGCCCTCGATGGCTTGTCTATGTCTCGGCGTAAGGAGGCTCTCCACCTCCACTTGGAGAGTGCCTGGCGGGAGGGACTCTACTGCCTCAGGGGATCAGCGGAAAAGGGAAGCCCTTCCCGGGCTTGGTTCGTCTCACTCTGGACAGAAGATCCTGGAACCGGTCGTCGTCCCAAAGTGTCTCCCAGGCGGGATCGGTCCAGAGGGAGATCAGGTTCGGGTCCCCCTCCTCAAGGGCCTGTTCCAGGTACGGGAAGACTGCATCCAGATCCCCCACCCCAACGCAAGCCCGGGCCAGCTCCACAGGAGACACCTCCTCTCCCGCCTCAGCGAGCCCCTCGAGCTCCCCGACCTTCCACACCCAAAAACCTTCTTCCCCGTCCTTTTGGAGGAGAATCTTGAGGTCGGACAGGGCAACGGAATCGACGGGGTCGCCCGGATCGGCGGCGAGCCTCTCCATGCGTAGCTCCACCACCCCTTCGAAATCGCCCCTGACAGATTTGATCTGTTCCAAAACATGCCAGGCCTCATCTGCGGCCGCGGCGTCCACCTCTTTTACCACCGCCCTCAAGATCCCTTCTGCCTCCCGATAGTGGGAAGCGGCGGCCAGGCGCCTGGCGCCGGCGATCCGCTCCTCGGGCGCTCTCTCGTCCCGGGCGGCCCGGTGGAAGTCCAGCCTCCGGCGAGCGGACGCCAATCCCTCCCGCGCCGGGAAAAACGATGAGTCCTCATGGAGAACCCGCTCGTAGATCTCGACGGCGGATGCCAGAGATTCCGGCGTGCCCTTGGCGATCTCGCCCCTTCCTTTCTGGTACTCTTCCGGGACCTCAGGTCTCTGAGCCAGGGTCCTGGTGGCGGGGGTCGACTCCGTGCCCCCGAAAAGCTCCGTCTGGATTTCTCTGGAGATCGCCTGGGCTACCTCCCGTTGGAGTCCGATAGCGTCGTCCAGCGTCCCCTCATAGCTGTTGGCCCAGAGGTGTGTGTCGGTGGGGCCATGGATGAGCTGGACAGTCACCCGCACCCGGTCCCCGGACCGGAAAACCGACCCCTCTACGACGGCATCCACTCCCAGATCCTCTGCGATGGTGGGCATGGCCTTTCCGCTTCGGTCGTACTGCACCACAGAGGTTCTGGATACGACCCGGACCGCCTCGACCTGACTCAAATGGGAAACGATCTCCTCGTGGAGACCGGCAGTGAAGTACGCTCCACCCTCCTCTTCGCTGAAATCATCCAGGGGGAGGACGGCAAGGGACTGCACCACCGGAGCATCATCCAGGAGGCTTGCGGCCAGGAGAGCTCCGTCGGGCTTCGCAATGGTTCCCCCAGCGTTCGACTGGATGGCGTCCTGTACCGTCCACCACCCAACTCCACCCATGGTGGAGACGATCACGGCAAAGAGCGCCAATCTCGGAAGGGCCTTCCCGGACCCCCGCAACCCTCCAACCATGTGGGTCACACCCAGCGTTTTCTTGATCCCCCCTTGAGTGATGTCGAATACCCAGGCCAGGCAGAGGACGATAGGGAAGCCCAGAAAACACGAGATCACCAGAAGGCGCAACGCCCAACTCGGGGCTCCGAAAGCTGGAAAGACGATCTCGCCCAGCTGGAGCAGAACGAACACCACCGCCGCGTACGCAAGGGCGGTCCGCCATACACGCCGCCGCCCCAATTCCGCTGAGAAGTGGAATAGCTTCGAACCGAGTCGATGGTCGCCCGCAACACCCTGTCCCATATCCATCCCCCTGACCTTCCTCCCTCTCCTGATAAACCGCCCCTCTTCGTCGGCTCCGTGGTCGTTTTCCCTCTGGTCCGCAGCGGCGAAGGTGTCCTGTGTTATGAGTTAACAGGGGAGCAAAACGTTAGTCTCTCTTACTAATCTGAGACGCATCCCAGGCCAGATTGGTTGTTTTTTCCCCTGAAGTTCAGCAACCCGGCTACAGGACGATACTGAAAAGGGAGGGAGACTTTCGATGCGGTGAAGTGGGGTGCATCGGCTTCGGCGACTGCCGGAGGCCGCAGGATGGTCCGCGTAATGGTTTTTTTTTTGAACCGTTCCCTCCGGTTCTCGAGGAGAATGCGGTGAAGCTAGGGTCCCGGATGTATTCCGTCGCCCGACGGAATCCCAAAGGGAACGGGTTGGTGAGGGGTTTTCTCTACAAGGCCTTCCCCTGGTGGAGGCGATCCCAGGCCCTCCTGGAAGATTCCCGGATCCTCCGGTCTATCATGGAAACCAGCGGGATGCTGGTGGCGGTCGTGGATCCCCTTGGACGCGTCGTCCGGTTCAACAGGGAATGTGAACGTCGAACCGGATTCGGCTCCCACGAGGTCGTGGGCCGCCCGATCTCGGAGTTCCTACGTCCGGAAGGCGGAGGCGGGTCCCCGGCCGGGTTCTTCGATGCATCGGATTCGGGCCACTTTCCGAACCGCTTCACCTGCCCGCTCATCACCTGCGACGGAGAGGCCGTTCCCGTGGGCTGGTTGAACTCGGCGGTCCTGGATCGGGAGGGAAGGGTCCGC
>CBDUAX010000351.1:0-5475 GCA_965365235.1 uncultured bacterium | reverse complement strand
GGCTAGGCATCGCCTGGAATGCGAATCCTACTACTCTTGAGAGGCCGGAAACTGGCTCCGTCCTTCTGGGAAATTGTGGCGTCAACGCTAAGGTGTTCTGGAAATACCATGGGAAAAACTTACCGCCCGGGGTCCATCCCCAAACCCTGCCGCGTCAGGACGCGGCCCACTCTGCTGTTGGCGGGCTTTTCGATGGTGTACGCAGCCGTCGCCTGTCACCCAAAAGATCCGCCCGAGGCCTTCTCTGTTCCACCCCGCTTCTGGCTCGAGTCGCCGAATGGTCGGGACGGACTCCCCGCTACGGTCCGGCGGCTTCGAGCGGCGGTGGCTCACCGAACCGTTCCCTTCGACCCGAAGTGCGTTGAGGGCGGACCGGCACCCGATGGGTTGCTCCTGGACTCAGACGAGAACTTTCTCCAGTTCGTGGAGATAGACTTTCTGAGCTCCCGCGCATTTCTTTTCGAGGTTTACCTGATTCCCGACGCTGCCATGGCGTCGACTTTGACCCCTGAGGCCCTTCTGGATTACCCACACGTTGCAGTTCCTCACTTTCCCCTTCCGGCGGCTACTTTCCGGGAGTGGCTCAATGCCGTTGTGCGTGGCATTCGAGCCGCGGGAGCAAGACCTTTCTAGGCATTTTTGGGTCGCACATCCAACACGTCTTTCGGGTGGGGGTGGTGCGCCGAAAGGACACCTCGCCGGGGAGCCCATCCCCACCGTACCTTCCCCTTTCGTTTTCCGTCCCTGAGCAGCCGCTTTTCTGGGGCCGGCTCCTGATCGAACCAGACGCCGGGAAGATCCTCCATGCCTCTCCGACCGCTCGTGCCTCGATTCAACGCCGCTTTGGTCCTCCTCGCGGCCGTCTCACTCTCTCCAATGGTGGCTTGTCGGTCCGAGACGCCGGCCTATCCAGTTGCCGACATCTCCTTTCCGGATGGCTGGATCTTCCCGGCCGGGGATGCCCCCGTTACGGCCGACAGCGGGATGGTCGTCAGCACGGATAGGTATGCCTCCGAGGCGGGGGTCCGAGTCCTCCAGGCCGGAGGGAACGCCGTGGAGGCGGCCATCGCTACGTCTTTCGCTCTGGCCGTGGTGAACCCTGAAGCCGGTAACATCGGGGGCGGTGGATTTATGGTCATCCGGCTGGGCGATGGAACCACAGCCAGCCTCGACTACCGGGAACGGGCTCCACTGGCTGCCCACCGGGACATGTACCTGGACGACTCTGGCGAGCTTCGAGAGGGATATACCCAGGGGCATTTGGCGGTGGGTGTACCCGGGACGGTTGCGGGTCTTTGGGAAGCTTATCAGGAGTTCGGGGGGAAGCTGGCGTGGGCTGAGCTCCTGGCCCCGGCCATGGAGTTGGCGGAGGGGTTCGAGGTGGAAGAGCGCCAAGCCCGCCAAATCGCCATGGCGGAGGAGAACCTGCGGATCTTCCCCGCCACCGAGGCTGTCTTTCTTCCAGAAGGTGAGGTCCCTCAGGTTGGTGACCTTTTCAAACAACCAGAGCTGGCTGCCACCCTGGCCCGGATTGCCGTGGCCGGCAGGCGAGGGTTCTATGAGGGTCCGACTGCCGACATGATCGTTGCGGAGATGGTAAGAGGCGGAGGGATCATAACCCACGAAGACCTGGTGGGGATGGCGGCCCAGTGGAGAGAGCCCATCGAGATCTCCTACCGGGACCACACCATCATCTCCATGCCGCCCACCTCCAGCGGGGGCGCCACTTTGGCCGCCATGGCAAGGATCCTCGAGGGGTTCGACCTGGGCTCATTGGAGTGGCACTCGGTGGAGCACGTCCACCTGTTGGCGGAAGCGTGGAAGCGGGCTTACGCCGACCGCAATACCTACCTGGCTGATCCGGACTTCGTCGAGATGCCTCTGGAGCGGATGATCTCTGCCGAGTACGGTGCCGAACGAAGGGCGTCCATCTCCATGGATGCCGCTACCCCGTCGGAGGAAGTGGGCCCGGGCTTGGGCCCTTCCGATGACGGCGAGACCACCCACCTCTCCGTGGTAGATGCACAAGGGAACGCCGTTTCCATCACCACGACCATCAATTCCTTCTTCGGAAGTAAGGTCACTGTGGCAGGGGCCGGGTTTGTCCTGAACAACGAGATGGATGATTTTTCGGCTCGGCCCGGATATCCCAACATGTTCGGGTTGGTCCAGGGGGAGGCCAACGCCATCCAGCCGGGGAAGCGGATGCTTTCAGCCATGACCCCGTCCATCGTGGTGGGGCCCGACGGAGCTCTGCTGCTCGTGGTTGGATCTCCCGGAGGCGCCACCATCATCACGAATGTGTTCCAACAGATCTCGAACGTGGTGGACTTCGGCATGGGGGTCAGGCAGTCCTTGAACGCCCCCCGGCTCCATCATCAACACCTGCCGGATCGGATCCAGTACGAGATGGGATCTCTTTCACCGGATTTCGTAGCCTCCCTTGAAGCCATGGGACACACCGTGGAGGAACGCTACCGCTCCGGAGACGTCTATCCCCACATCGGGGACGTCCAGGCGATCCAGCGCCTCCCCGATGGGAGACTCACTGGTGCCTCCGACCTGAGGAGAGGCGGAGCTGCGGTGGGGTATTGAGGGATCTGGATTTGAAGAATTGCCCCGGAGACCCTAAGCTGCCCCCGGGATTGAGAAGAGAGAGACCACCAGAGAGAGAAGAGGACGACATGAAGCGTGATGCCACAAGCAGGCGTGACTTTTTGAAGATGACCGGGGTCGCCGGGGGAGCCCTGGGGTTGGGCATGACGCCGCATGCTCTTGCTGGCGCGAGTCTTCGTGGGCAGCACCCAGCCCCACTGGGGACTCCACGGATCCGTGAGGCGGGGCCGAAACACCCTCTGAAGATCCTCATCCTGGGAGGGACGGGCTTTATTGGCCCCCACATGGTTCGGTACGCTCTGGATCGGGGACACGAGATCACCCTTTTCAATCGGGGACGAAGCAACACCGACCTCTTCCCGGATCTGGAGAACCTCATCGGGGATCGGAATGGGGATCTGGAGTCGTTGAGGGGGCGGAAGTGGGACGTCTGCATGGACAACAACGCGTCCAACATCGAGTGGGTGAAGTACTCCACCGATTTCCTGAAGGACTCGGTGCCTCTCTACTTCTATGTCTCGTCCCGGTCGGCATATTCGGACCTGAGCTCCGTCCCCATGCACGCCGGGGCACCCACCTTCACGTACGAGACGGCGGGTGTGGAGCCGGGGGCCGAGCGGCTCCCCTATGGCCTCCAGAAGGCCCTTTGCGAGCGTCAGGTGATGGAGGTCTTCCCCGGTTCATCGACCGTCTTCCGGCCGGGCCTCATCATCGGCCCAGGGGACAGGACCGACCGATTCACCTACTGGCCCGTCAGGATCCACCGGGGGGGTGAGGTCCTGGCTCCGAGCGATGGCTCAGACCCCATCCAGATCATCGATGTTCGGGATTTCACCGAGTGGATGGTGCGGATGGCCGAAAATGGCACGACCGGTGTGTACAACGGGATAGGGCCGGCCATACCCAGGCCCATCGATCAGCTCCTGTATGGCATCCGAGCAGTTACCACGGCCGAAACCACGTTCACATGGGTGCCCCGAGAATTCCTCGCCGAACATGGGGTCCGGCCCTACCAGGAGATGCCCGTTTGGATGCCGCCGGTTCCGGGGAGGGAAGGGTACGCCCGTTTCGACCTTACTCCGGAGGTGGAGTCCGGCTTGACCTTCCGGCCGCTTGCCGTGACGGCTTCAGAGACGCTGGAATTCCACTTCAGCCGGCCGGCTGAGCTCCAGAATCCTCTCCGAGCGGGGCTTTCGCCGGAGAGGGAGGCCGAAGTTCTTGCCGAGTGGCATAGGATGGGGGGGTAGGAGGGCCGGCCCTCCGGAAACCAGGGGCGGCTTATGGATCCGGACCCGGCCGCCTCGTCGAAGGCCGCGAAACCTGATAGCCTCCTCCCTCCGTAGTGGGGGAGGAGGCATTCTACTGGATTCGAGGGGGGACCCCATGGCCTACGGAAAAGGCTCCACAGGGAACATCATTGCAGGGATCGCCAGCTTTTTCGTCCCCGGCCTGGGACAGCTGGTTCAGGGCCGGATCTTCGCCGCCATCTTCATGTTCGTACTGTCGGGAATCATCTGGCTGGTTTCGTTCGGCACCCTGGGGTGGATCGGGCATGTCATCGCTGCACTCCACGCTGCCGTCTACGATCCTGATTGAACGAGTCGCTCCACCGACATCGGGTCGAATGAGAACGCCCCCCCTGGAACCGGGGGGGCGTTCCGTTCTTATCGGCCCCTCCTCCTCAATTCCACATCACCGCTGATGGTGCTCAGGCTGAGCTCCCGCCCACCGTTCCCAATCGTTGCTTCCAGGTCGGTGCCGATCCATCTCCTCTTCCGTTGGTTTCGGACGGTGAGGTCGAAGTCGGTGTCCAGTTCGCCGGAGAGGGAGTTGAACTCGATCTCTGCAGAGAAGTCGGAAGGAAACCAGAGAGTGATGTCACCGCTGACCGTGTTGAAGTCCAGCTCTTCCCAATCAAAGCTTCCCATATCGACCTCGATATCACCGGCCACGGAGTTCGCCCAGACCATCTCAGAGCTGGAGACGAAGATGTCGCCGGAGACCGTGCTGACCTCCACCTCAGAGCGAAGGTCTTCGACTTCGATTCCCCCGGAGACCATCCCGCCCTGGAACTCCACGCCAGCAGGGACCCGTACCTCGTACTCCACCTCAACGTCGAGATCGGACCCCCGATGTCGCCTTTCGTGGTCGTCCCTCCGGTCTCGGTGGCCAGGGAGGCAGTGCCCTTCCCCGTGATTCCATGTCCCGTAGACGGCGCAGATCACGAAACCATTCGAGGTCTCCTCCACCTCGATGGCAACTTCTTCGAAGTCTCCACTCCTCCCGCGCTTCCTGGCAACCACCTCGGCCTGATTTCCGGAGGCGAGTACGGCGTGGATGCTGCCCACGATCCCTTTCACCTCCAGGACCTGGCCATCCCCCATTCGCTGGGACCAATCGAAGGTGTCGGTCTGGGCACTCAGGGCACCGGCCGGGATACACCCGGCCAGCACGAGGGTCAGTAGGCATTTGTTGGATCGGCTCGACATGGTGTGTCTCTCCCGGACTCTTCCCCACAGGAGGGGCGGCCGTTCTGTGGGCCGTCGGTGGCTTGAATCGGGTTCAATACCCGGTGGTTCTCTTGGTTTGGATGATCTGAATCGGTGGTTTGTTGCAGGGGAGGTCGTCAGGGGGATCTCCCGTCCGAGACCGGATTGAGGGAGGGTGTGGAAGTGTTGGCCCGGCAGGGTTCGGTCCGAAAGACCCTGCCGGGCCAGTGAGAGGTTGGGTTCGGATCAGGAGATCCGAGGAAGGGAGCGTGGCGGCCGGGGCGAAACAAAAGCTACCACCACGTCACCCTCAATGGCTCCTGAAGAGGCTCGAGGGGGTCCGGATGCTGGCCAGGAGACCTGCGTGGTC
>CBDUAX010000350.1:0-5497 GCA_965365235.1 uncultured bacterium | reverse complement strand
AGGTCTTGGGTTTGGTCTCGGCAGCAGCGTCTGCGGCCTCGCCTGCCGGGTTGGCAACGCTGCTCTTCATCATCTCCCTCACGTCCCTCGGGTTCGCGTTCACCTGCTACCTCGTCGGGCGTTACAAGCTGGCGCGCGTCCTGGAGTTGCTTCCGTTTCCCGTGTTCTGCGGTTTCATGGCGAGTATCGGCTGGTTGGTGATCGGAGCGGGGCTGGAGGTCGCCAGCGACGTATCTGTCTCGGGTGCCTTGCTATCGGAACTGGGCGAGGGCAATCGGGTGGCGCGGCTGCTGCTGGCGGCCGGGTTGGGGGCGGTCATGCTGTGGGCGACGTCACGCTTCGAACAATCCTGGACGCTCCCGGTGGTTTCCATGATCATCGTGGCCGGGTACTACCTGGTGACCGCCTCCATGGATGGGTATGCAACCAGCGCTCCCGAACAGATCTGGGTAGGCCCTGACGAGGACGTCACGGTCATGCTCTCCCTCCACGAGATGGGTGCCGACTCCATCCGAGTCGTGGCCCGAGAATCGGAAACCGAAGGCCGTTTCGCATACCTGTACGGCCAAGTACTGGACAACAAAGGCAACCGCCCCATCCCAAGCGTGGATGTTCAAGCTGTCGGGGGGGCCGCGGGGACCATCACCAACGGGGCCGGGCGGTTCTCAATCCGGGAGGCCGTCCCCGGGGAGGTCCTCGTTCGTTTCGAACACCTCTCGTATTCCCCCCAGGAGCTCCTCCTGGAGTTGGAGCCCGGCCTCGCATACGAGATTACCGTGCGCCTGGATCCGGATCCGCTGGAGGTGGCCGGGATCGAGGTAGAAACCCGGTCCAGGTTCGTAGCCCGGAGGCTGGAGCCGGTCTACGAACGCATGGGGGGGGCCGTTTCCGCTTCCTTCCGGACTGAGAAGGACTTCGAAATGCGGGGCAACCCACCGATCGGGACCATGCTTCGGGGTCTCCCCAGCGTTCGTGTCGCCAACCGGGGGCCCCATTGGGCTGTCACCATGGGAGGAGCGGTGGGTTTGGACGGGGGCCGGTGTGTCCCCTCCATCTACCTGGACGGGATGAGAGTGTCCATGGGGGACGACGCCGCCAGCATGTCGGAGTTCCTCTCCATGTCCACCTTCGAGGTGGCAATCATCGAGGTGTACACCGGCCCAGCAAGTTTGCCTCCCGAGTTCAACGACCCAGGTACGCTCTGCGCCGTGGGGATCTGGACCCGGCGGGGCGGCTGAAAAGAGGGACTACCCGAAAAACAGAAAAGACCTGTCCCGTCGCTCTGGCCGAGGAGGTCTGGGTTCTGAGCCGATGGCCTGAGTTGTTTCTCCTAGATTCCCCCCTCTTCCAGGAGCCCTGCAACCTCTTCAGCCGTAACGTAGAAATCCCCGAGCTCCAACCCCCGGTCCGGGTAGTGCCAGTCCGATCCTCCACTCAGCAGGAGTTTCCACGCTCTGCAGAGCGCCTCGAGGCGAAGCGTATACCGGGCCACGTGTCTGGGACGATAGACCTCCAGGCCCCGGAGACCCGCCTGTACCAATCGGGGCAGAAGGTTCTCCACCTGGTTCTCCGGAGGGTGGGCCCAAACGGGGATCCCGCCGGCCTCCAGGATGAGTTCTATGGCTTCTTCCGGGGAGAGGAGTGAGGTAGGCAGGAATGCCGGATGGTCGTCTCCGATGTAGCGATCGAATGCCTCGGGGACGGAGGTCACATACCGGGCGGCTACGAGGGCTCGGGCCAGATGGGGTCGACTCAAGGCCGTGCGCTCCGGGCCCGCCGCCTCTACCACAGAATCGTACTCTACTTTCACGCCACCGTCCCCCAGGCGCTCGATCATCCCCAGCATCCGTTTTTCACGGAGGCGAATCGCCCGTTCCTCGTGGGATCGGATGACCGGGCTCTCCGGATCAACGAAGTACCCGAGGATGTGGAGCTCTCTTCCCTCCAGAGTGCTCGAGACCTCCAGGGCCGGCACCACCTGGATCGCTCGTTGAACGCCATCGTCCCGCAATCGCCGCACGCCTGCGGTCGTATCGTGATCGGCCAAGGCAATGACGTCGAGCCTCGCCTTTTCCGCCAGATCCAACACGGCCTTCGGAGAAAGGGCCCCGTCAGACGCGGTGGAGTGGATATGAAGATCCAGGCGCATAGAACCCGATCGGTTGCTGAAGGAAACGAGGCGGTGGAATAATTCCCCCCGCCTAGTCTGACTCGCCCCGGGGGGCCGAACTGGATCGATGGGCCCGGGAGGACCGGGTTGGCCTCCTCCGGGTCGTCCATCGAACCCTCATAAGAGAGACCCTGTTGCCTCCTCGGTCAAAGCCTCCGCCGCCAAATCGTCCGGATGTTTGTCGGCTCCAGCAGGAAGGACCTCCGGTGGTTTATCGCCGGCATACTCAACCAGGATCGTGAGTTCGTCCGCCTCCACCTTCAGAACACCCCCGGCCACATAGTACCGGTTGCTCCCCCCTCCCGGGAGGTCCACGGAGAGCTCTCCGTGGCCGAGAAGGGTGATGAACGCCGCATGCCCCGGAAGGATTCCAAGCATCCCATCCCAGGCCGGGGCCACGACGCTGGCGGCATCTCCCCTGAACACCTCGGCAACAGGAGACACCAACCGAACTGAAAGGGTCGAAGCCATAAGGCCTATCCTTCCATTTCCTTGGCCGCTTCCACGACCTCATCGATCCCGCCCCGCATGTAGAAGGCCTGCTCGGACAGGTGGTCGAACTCACCGGCGGCCACACGCTCGAAGGACTCGATGGTCTCCTCCAACTTCACATATTTCCCAGGAGTCCCGGTGAAGGCTTCGGCGACGAAGAAGGGCTGCGAGAGGAACTTCTGGAGACGACGTGCCCGGCCGACGATGACCTTGTCCTCTTCCGAGAGCTCGTCCATACCCAGGATGGCAATGATGTCCTGAAGGTCCTTGTACCGCTGCAGGATCTCCTGAACCTGGGTGGCCACCCTGTAGTGGCGCTCGCCCAGGAACTGAGCGTCCATGATCCGGGAGGTGGAATCCAACGGATCGACAGCGGGGTAAATCCCGAGCTCCACGATGGCCCTGGAGAGCACCGTCGTGGCGTCCAGGTGGGCGAAGGCCGCCGCAGGGGCTGGGTCGGACAAATCGTCGGCGGGAACGTAGATGGCCTGTACCGAGGTGATCGAGCCCTCCCGTGTGGAGGTGATCCGCTCCTGCAGCTCGCCCATCTCGGTGCCGAGGGTGGGCTGGTACCCCACCGCCGACGGCATCCGCCCGAGAAGGGCCGACACCTCGGACCCTGCTTGGGTGAAGCGGAAGATGTTGTCGATGAAGTAGAGGACGTCCTGTTTTTCCACATCCCGGAAGTACTCGGCCACGGTGAGCCCGGAGAGCCCCACTCGAAGTCGGGCGCCCGGAGGCTCGTTCATCTGGCCATACACCAGGGCCGTCGACTCCAGAACCCCAGACTCTTTCATTTCCAGCCAGAGGTCGTTCCCCTCACGGGTCCGCTCACCCACACCGGAGAACACCGATTTTCCGCCGTGCTCCATGGCGATGTTGTTGATGAGCTCCATGATGATGACGGTCTTCCCTACACCGGCCCCTCCGAACAGGCCCGTCTTCCCACCCTTCACATAGGGGGCGAGGAGGTCCACGACCTTGATGCCCGTCTCAAAGATCTCGGTCTTGGGCTCCAGGTCTTTGAAGGCAGGGGCGTGCCGGTGAATGGGCCAGCGCTCGAGCGTGCCGTCTTCCTCACCCTTCAAGGGTCCGGCTTCGTCTACCGGATTCCCAAGAACGTTCAGGATCCGGCCCAGAGCCGCGTCACCCACGGGCACCGTGATGTAGGTCCCTGTGTCCACAGCCTCCATGCCCCGGACCACTCCATCGGTGGAGGTCATGGCTACGGCCCGGACCTGCCCCCGGCCGATGTGCTGCTGCACCTCGGCGACGAGGTCGATGTCCTGCCCCGTGTCCGTGGTCGCCTTGAGATGAAGGGCATTGTAGATATCGGGCAAGTGCTCCGGCTCGAAGGCCACGTCGAGAACGGGACCGATAACCTGCACCACCCTACCAATGTTCTGCTCAGCCATGTTCTTCCTTTTCCGTTCAGCGAGGGTCGAGGAAAAGACTCCCAGGCATCCGGCCTAGGAAAGCCCCTCGGCACCTCCGACGATCTCGGAAATCTCCTGGGTGATCTGGGCCTGACGGGCCCTGTTGTAGTTCCGGGTGAGGGTTTCGAGCATCTCCCCGGCATTATCCGTTGCGTTCTTCATTGCGGTCCTGCGCGCCCCCTGCTCCGCGGCGGCATTCTCCACCAAGGCCTTGTAGACCGTGTTCCGGAGATAGGCCGGGAGGAGCCGAGTCAGGATGATATCGGCTCCTGGAGATAGGATGTAGGAGTCCGCGGACACTGCTCCCTCAGGGGGTCGAATGGGGAGGATTTCCAGGACCCGGGGCGGAGTAGAAAGAGCCGAGCGGTATTCGGCGCTCACCAGGAGAACCTGATCCAGCTCTCCCGCTTCGAAGCGCTCCCGAAGGTGGCCAATGATATTCTCGGCATCCTCCACCGAAGGGGCGTCGCCCACCTCATTGTACCGGCTGGCCAACTCCACCTTCCTGAACTGGAAGTAGACCATTCCCTTGCGGCCCACGGAGTGGACCTCGACGTCGATCCCCTTCTCCTGGAGGGAGTCCCTCAGGAGCCGCGCCTCTCGGATGAGGTTGGCATTGAATCCACCACAGAGCCCCCGGTTGGCCGTCATGAGAACGACGGCAACCTTCCGGACCGCTTCGGGTTGCCTGAGCATGGGAAAGCGCTCGGCGAACTCCGGGGCATAGAGGCTCTTCACCACCACTCCCAGGGCATCGTTATACGGCTCGGCGGACCGGACCCGGTCGGTGGCCCGCTTCAACTTCGAAGTGGCCACCATCTCCATGGTCTTTGTGATCTGCTTCGTGTTATCGACGGATTTGATCCGCCGTCTGACTTCTTTGGCGCTTTGCACTTCCCGCTATCCTCGGTTACAGAGGGTTATGCCTCGAAGTCCTGAGTGTACGTCTCGATGGCCTTGACCAGGCGGTCCGTGAGCTCGTCCGAGAGGGCCTTCTGCTCCCGGATTTCCGTCATGAGGTCGGAGACCTGCTCATCGAGGAAGCGATGGAAGCCAAGCTCCCACGCCTTGATCCGATTCACAGGAATCTCGTCCAGGAACCCCTGGGTTACAGCGTAGATTGCCGCCACCTGGTGTTCCACCGGCATAGGCTGGTACTGGCCCTGATTCAGGATCTCCACTGTCCGTTCACCCCGGGCCAGCTGCTTCTGAGTAGCTGCATCGAGGTCTGACGCGAACTGGGCGAAGGCCTCCATCTCCCGGTACTGGGCCAGGTCGAGACGGAGGCGGCCGGCCACCTGCTTCATGGCCTTGATCTGTGCGTTCCCACCGACCCGGGACACGCTGATCCCAACGTTCACGGCAGGCCGGACGCCGGAGTAGAAGAGATCCGGCTCCA
>CBDUAX010000349.1:0-5530 GCA_965365235.1 uncultured bacterium | reverse complement strand
CCAACCCTGCTGCAGCCGCCATTCTTCCGTTGCCGGGGCGGCTCCGGGGAGCTGGCTCGAACCTCTCGGTGGATGCATCTCAGAACAATGCCTTCAGGGCCATCAATCAGGCCTGGAACCAGGGGGCCAGGGTGAGTTTCGCCCCCGGCCAAGTGGGGGAGGAGGGTGCTCCGGGATCGGGCGGCCGCTTCGTGATCAGTGGATTGGGCGGTGGGGAGATGGAGTCTCTGGTGTCGAATCTGGCCTTGCAGGCAGAACGCACCGGGAGGACCGGCCCAGCCCTGGGCCGGCCCCGGGTTGGGCTATACCGACCCTGGCAGGCGAGCATAGACGAGGGATGGACGCGCTGGCTCTTCGAGATGTTCAATTTCGAGTTCCAGAACCTCTATAACGCCGATGTCCTGGCCGGTGAGCTTATCGACCGGGTGGACGTCATCGTCCTGGCCGACATGCGGGCTCGCCAGATCCTTCAGGGGTTTCCCAAGGGCAGTGTCCCTCCTCGGTACGCCGGCGGAATAGGAGCAGTAGGTGTCCGAGCGCTGGACACCTTCGTCCGTGAGGGGGGCACCTTGGTGTGCCTGAATGGGAGCAGCCTCTTCGCGATCGACCAGTTGCACCTCCCGGTGGAGAATGTGGTGGATGGCCTGGACAACGAGGATTTCTATGTGGGCGGATCGATCCTGGAGGTGACCGTCGATCCGTCACACCCGGTGATGACCGGAATGCCAGAGCGGTCCAAGATTTTGATGGCCCGAAGCCCGGTTTTCACGACGACTGAAGGGTTCCAGGGCACGGCCCTTGCGAAGTACCAGGAGGCGGGCTCACCCCTGCTCAGCGGGTATCTCGTGGGGGAAGAGCACCTCCAGGGGTACGCGGCAGCCCTCGATGTCTTCCACGGGGATGGGCATGTGATTTTGGTGGGCTTCCGGCCTCAGTGGCGGGCACAGCCCTACGCCACCTTTCCGGTGCTTTTCAACGCCGCCCTGTACTCTCGAGAGCTGGCTGGGCTGGCATCCGGGAATCCGAACTTCTGGTCTCCCCCTGCCTCCGAGGTTGATGAGGTCCACTAAAGGGACACCGTGAACGCCGTCCACCTGGAAGGCCTGTCCTTCTCGTATTCCTCGGCCATGGAGGTATTCGACACCGTCTCGCTCCACCTGGGAGGCGGGTGGACCGGAGTCGTGGGGCCGAACGGTGCCGGGAAATCAACCCTTCTTTCATTGATCGCAGGTGAGCTTTCCCCCTCTGCTGGGAGGGTCACCCTTGATCCGCGAGGTGCCCGGGTGGCTCGCTGCCGACAAGAGGTGGATTCGGCCACTCCGGAGATCCACGCCTTCGCAGAGGCGATGGATGGGATGTCCCGGAGATGGCAGGGCCGGCTAGGGATCGATCCGGGTACCTTCCAACGATGGGAAACCCTCTCGCCTGGAGAAAGAAAGCGCTGGCAGCTTGCTGCGGCCTTGGCTTCGGACCCCAACATCCTCCTCCTGGATGAGCCAACCAATCACCTGGATTCCGGCGCCCGACATATGGTGGAAAAAGCGTTGGCTCGATTCGAAGGGGTGGGGATGGTCATTTCCCACGACCGACGGTTCTTGGATTCCCTCACGACTCGGACGCTTCGCGTTCATGCGGGCACGCTCCGGCTCTGGTCGGCACCCTATTCCGTTGCTTCCTTGGAGTGGGCCGCGGAAGAGCGGGCCCGCTTGGAGAAACACGCATCCCTGACCCGAGAGGAGAAGGAGTTACGGCGACGCCTGGCCGACGAAAGAAGAAAATCCGAAGGGCAGAACGCCCGCTTCCAACGACAGACCCGGACCGCAGGGATCAAAGACCACGATGCCAGGTCCATGGCGGCCAAAGGAAAGCATGAATCGGGGAAGGTCTCTGGGCAGCGACGAAGGAAGGTGCTTCGGGCAGAGCTGGAGCGTACGGTTCGGACCGTTGGCGACCTCGCACCCGGAAAGGCCCTTGGGGCCTCCATCTTCTTCGACTATGCGCCCTCCCCGAAACGACGGCTTCTCCACTTCTCGGGTGCTCTCACCGCCGGATCGAAGGTGCTGGCCCGAGACTTGGAGGTGCGGGTCCAAAGGGAAGACCGCATCCGCCTCGAGGGGCCAAATGGGATTGGAAAAAGCACCCTGCTTTTGGCATTGATCAAGAACGCCCGGATCCCTGGGGACCGGATCCTCTATCTGCCGCAGGAGCTGAGTCTGGAAGAGGGGATTGATCTTCTCGTGGCTTTGGAGGGGCTTTCCAAGGAACGCCGTGGGCGGGTGCTTTCCGTGGTGGCTGCCCTTGGAGTAGATCCAAACACCCTCCTTCTGTCGGCTCGACCCTCCCCGGGGGAGGCCCGAAAGCTGGCCATCGCCCTTGGGCTCGGAGTGGGAGTCTGGATCATGGTTCTGGACGAGCCCACCAACCATCTCGATCTCCCTGCGGTGGAGCGGATCGAATCGGCTCTGGAGGGCTTTCCCGGGGCCCTGCTGATGGTCACTCATGATGAAACTTTCGCCACCCGGACGACCAAAACAAAATGGACGCTCCATGCCGGAGGATTGTCGGTCTCCAGCGCCAGGCCCTGATGAGCCGGATTGCGTATACGGCGCCACTACACCCGTGGTTCTTTTCCATCCTGGGAGAATTGACGAATGTTTGGGACCACTTCAGAATCAACGCACCACCGCAGTTCCTTTCTCTTCCTTGCTGCCGCCCTGCTCCTATTTGTCGCGTGCGGGTCTCCTCCAGCGGGTACCGAAGCCCCGGTCCTTACCGTCGTCCAGTCATCGGTTTCCATCGGGGATCCGCATATCGCCAGTGACTCCTCCAATCGTTTGGGCCTCCTGTTTACCATCTACGAAGCCCTGGTAAAACTGGATGAGGAGGGCACTCTCCAGCCTTCTCTTGCTGAGAGATGGGAAGTGGGAGAGGACGCCCGGAGCTGGACATTCTTTCTACGCCCGGGCGTGACCTTTCATAACGGTGAGGCGCTGCATGCCTCTGACGTAGTCGCCACGCTGGGAAGGGTGCTGGACCCGGCCATCGGAGGTTCCTTTGGAACCCAGGGTGTGTACATCAGCTACCTGGGAGGCGCCGAGATTTCGGCGCTGGATGAGTTGACCATACGCATCGTTACCCAGGATCCCATGGCCGACCTTCTGGACCTCCTGGTGGCGATGCCCATCAGCCCCGCCAGCGAGTTGCAGAACCTCCCCGGTGAGTACGTCGGGAGCGGGCCGTACAAGATCTCCGAATACTCCGAAGACCGGGTCCTCCTGGAGGCTCATGAGGAATATTGGGGTCCGGCACCTCGGTACGAAACAATCGAGTGGATCGCCGAAGGAGACTGGGAAAAGCGTGTAGAGGCCGTGCTTGAGGGTGAGGCGGACTTGGCCTCGGGCATCGGGATACAGGGAATGCGCCGCATCAGGGAGGATGGGGGTGCCCTGGCCCACGAGATGGACAGTGGGCTTGCCATCATCTTTATGGCTAACGCCCAGGAGGGGCCGTGCCGAGACCCCCGGGTTCGGCAGGCATTGAACTATGCATTGGATCTGGACGAAATCATCGACGAGATCAAGGATGGAGCCGCGAAACCGCTCAACGGGTATTTGACCCGTCATCATTTCGGGTACAACCCGGAAACCCCGGCCTACCCCTACGATCCAGACCGAGCCCGGGACCTCCTCGCTGAAGCCGGATACGGAGAGGGTCTGGAGCTGGTCTTCGACATTCCCTCGGTAATGCCCGATGAAGCTCCCGCCCTGGCCCGGATGATGACGGAACAGTACAGCCGAGTCGGGATTACTCTGGAGATCGTCGAGCACCAGGACCGAGCGGCCTACTCGGAGATGGTCCGGGAGAAACGGATCAACGATGCTGCCGCCTTCGACTCCAGCCCACGCAGCACCTACCGTGTCCTGCGGGAAAAGCTCCACTCGGAGCTCCGAGGCCCCTGGTGGGAGGGATACGAAAGCCAGGAGGTGAACTCGCTCATCGCACAGGCAGAGGCGACCCTTTCCAACCCGGAGCGGCAAGCCATCTACCGAAGGATCTATACGATCGTCCGGGATGACGCACCGTGGATCTTCCTCTACAGTCCTATCCGGTACTGGGGCGTCAGCTCATCCATGCAGGAGTGGCGACCGAGAGCGGACGGCTTGCTGATCTTTTCGTGAGGAGGCCGAGGCCGGATGAGGATCGCCAGCCCCTGCTCCTGGGCGGTATCCCCAAGCTACTGGGGAGTTGCCCGGCGGCCCTCCATCCCCTTCACGATGACATACGCAATGAGGGCGAACACGAAGAACACCAGGAGCATCCAGGCTACCGCCTGGAGGGTGCCGATGCCGGTGCGATAGACCTCCAACACCCAACGCTCGGCATTCAACACGATGATCTCGGTCTCTTCTGTCCGTGGGGTGATGTACTTTTCGAGATCCCAGACCCGCACCCCGCCCGAGACGCCTACCACATAGAGAGCGAAGGTCAGGTACTTGAGCCAAACGTGGCTGAGCTCTTCTGTAACGACCCTATCCAGGATGTTGACGATGGGTCGCCGAAAAATCTGTACGACAATGAAAGACACAACCACAGCGATGGCGAAGGTGACTCCCAGGAGTGTGATGAACATCGGCCTCTCCATTCGTTCGTGTCTCCCTGGCCCCTCGGGGTAAGCCCCCCCCCTCTTCTCTTGAAGAATCCACCTTTCTTGGCCGCCAGCCTATACGTCATCCGACGTAGTTGTCCTCCACCAGTACGTAATTCACAGCGTACGAGAAGCTCCACGCCGAGTTGCCGGCTGGAGGGTCCCGGGTTGGGAAGAAAACGACGGTTGACCGGTCCTACCGGGTGAGTATCCTCCGGCCTCGCCTATGGAGGCCTGGTGAAACCGGAACAAGAAGGCAATTATCAGCCCTCTCTGGCCGAGCAGTGGGGGTTCGTTTCGCCGGTGGGAAACTCAGGAGAAACCGATGAGAAGCAGGGTCGTTTCGCGGTTGGTCGCTTTGGTGGGGATCCTCGGGTTCTCACTCCTGCCCCGGGTCGTCGATGCTCAAGTCTCGGAGCTCCAACAGGAGCTCTTCCAGGCCATCGACCAGGACCGGGAGCTCCACCTGTCCTTCTTGCAGGAGTTGATCCGGGCCCAGCGGCTTGGGGAGGAGGCGGTTCAGAGGGTGGTGGCTACCCGGTTCGAAATGCTCGGACTCGATGTCGAGACGTTGAGGCTTTTGCCTACCCAGCTGGACCTAAACCTGGAGTTCGCCGCTGAGGAGACCATCGACAATACCGAGCGGATCAGCGTCATGGGCCGACTGGCGGGGACGGGATCCGGAAAGAGCATGCTCTTCTTCGGGCACCCGGACGGTGAACCCATGACCCCCGAGTCCCTTGAAGGTTGGGAACATGATCCCTTTGCAGGGGAGGTGGACAATGGCCGGGTCTACGGGTGGGGTGTGGCCGATGACCTGGCTGGGGTGGCCATCATGGCTGAAGCGGGGGCGGCCGTGCTCAAGACTGTTGGGACAACCAGGGG
>CBDUAX010000348.1:0-5553 GCA_965365235.1 uncultured bacterium | reverse complement strand
CGGGGGTGAAGAAGGTATGGTCGTCATTGCTCACACCTGAAAGCATCGAGGCCGCCTGACCCAGATCCGCCTCGATCTGGGTCCATACCTCGGCCTCAGCGGCCCGGCTCACCTGGCCGGCTTCCTCCAGCGTCTCAGGAGGAGCCAGAACCAGGGGCACGCCGCCCCAAACCCGGACCAGGTTGAAGTAGAGGAGGCCCCGGATGGCATAGGCTTCCCCCATGATCTGGTTGGCATCTGCCGGGTCCATGTCCTCGGCCTGGGGAACCTTCTCGAGGATCCGGTTCACCCGGTCGATGCCGCCGTAGTGGGTGGTCCAGATTCCGTCGATGGAGCCCATGTTGGGTCTGAAGTTGTGGAGGTCTCCATCGGCAAAGCTTCCGAAGGTACCGGTGTGCTCCACATCGTCGGTGAGGAGATCGACCCACATCACCCAGGTTCCGCCATAGAGGCCCTGGAGGGAACTGTAGGCCCCGTTCAGGGCGGCCCTGGCGCTGATGGCGTCGGTGATGGCGATCTCGTCGGAGATCTCGTCGACGGGAAGAGGGTTCAAGAGGCTGTCGGTTTCACAGGCGCCCAAGGCTATCACCATCAGGAGAGCGGGCACCAATCGTAGCTGCTTCATGGTATCTTCCTTTCCGCTTCCTACCAGGTTCCCTGGAAGCCAATGGAGAACGTGCGGGCGAACGGGTACCCATAGAAGTCAATGGCCAGTGACGCGGCCGCGGCGTCCGATCCACCCGTGTTCATGTCAGGGGAATAACCCGAGTACTCGGTCCAGGTATGTAGATATCTTCCGGCCAGGAAGATACGGGCCTGCTGCATCTTCAGCCGGCCCGAAATGCGGCTGGGAAGCGTATACCCCAGGGTTACCTCTTGCAGACGCAGATAGGAGGCGTCCTCGAGCCAGCGGTCGGATTCCTCCCGTGCTCCGGAACTGCCCCAATAACTGGGCCTTGGCTTCTTGGCGTTGGGGTTTTCGGGAGTCCAGTAGCCCTTCCCAACATCCGCGAACTTATTGTCGTAGAAGTACCCCCCGGCATCGGAGTACTCCCGCATGCCGTTGAACATGCTGTTCCCCTGGCTGTACTGCAGGAAGGCCGTGAGGTCGAATCCAGCCCACTTCAGGGTGTTGCGAAATCCCCCGTAATAGTCTGGATGGGGGCTTCCCACGTACATCCGGTCTTCTGAGCTCGGGTCGGTCGTAGTGCCGATCTTATTCCCGTCCCCATCCAGGTCCGTGAAGAGGGCGTTGCCCGTAGCCGGATCGACACCCTCGTAATGGTAGGAATAGAACTCCCCGATGGCGTGTCCTTCCTCGACACGGCCATACCAGCTGCCCATGAAGGCCTCTCCTGGCTCGCCCGGCTCGGGAGAGTAGAGCTTGGTGACCTCATTCACGTTGTGAGTCAGGGTGAAGTCGGTGGTCCATTCCAAACTACCCTCAGCACCACCGGGGATGTTGACCGTCCTCAGGATCAGCTCATAACCCCGGTTCTCCATGGCCCCGACGTTGGCGAGGACCGATGTGAAGCCGCTGGTGGAGGTAACGGGTCGATTGAGCAGAAGGTCGTCCGTCGCCTTCTTGTAGACGTCGAAGCTCAACCCCACCCGGTCCGAGAAGGCCGAGGCATCGAAGCCGAGGTTCCACTCCGTGGTGGTTTCCCATTTCAACCCAGGATTGGGCAGGTTCGTGGGTGCCGTCCCGGGAGTGTCACCATAGTTGGCGGTTCCGTAGAGGCCCAGGAACTGGAAATCACCAATAGCTTCATTCCCGGTTTCACCATAGCTGGCCCGAAGCTTGAGGTCCGTCAGGAAATCGATATCGTCCATGAAGGACTCATTGGTCACCTGCCACGCTGCGGACATGGCCAGGAAGGTACCCCACTTGTTGTCCTGTCCGAACCGGGACGAGCCGTCGGACCGGAAGCTCCCGTTCAAGATGTAGCGGTTGTCATAGGTGTAGTTGGCCCGAGCAAAGGCTGAGAGCAGGTTATGCTCCCAGCTCGTCCCGTCCACCTCGACGGGCCGGGCAGCGTTGGTGGGCCAGTGAAGCTCGGGGCTCGTGAAGCCTTCACCCCGTGCAAAACTATTCTCCCGGGTGGTCGTTTCCCGGCTACCTCCGGTGGTCAACCCAACCTCGTGTGCGCCGAAGAATCGAGTGGCAGTGAGGTATCCCTCCGCCAGCTCTCGTCTGCCCAATGAGTTCCCGATCTGGGATACCCCTCCCTGACTGGCGGCATAGTGGAGCGGCACCAGCGGGGATTGATACTCATACTCCCGCAGGGTCAGATAGTCGAACCCGACTCGAGCGGTGGCCCGAAGCCAGGGGAGCATCTGGGCGTTCGTTTCAATATTCCCAAAGCCACGGAGCGTCCTGGCCTCGACCCGGTTCTCCTTTCCGATGGCGACGGGGTTGGAGTAGGAGGCCCCATCGGAGTAACTGCCGTCGGGATTGTACACCGGCACCCATGGCTCGTTGGCGATGGCGTTCCCGGTGGTTCCGTAGATGGAGTTGTCGGCCTCGGACCGGAGGTTCACCTCCTGAGACAGGGACATGGAAACGGCAACATCGATATCCTCAGTGGCTTGAAGGTCCAGGTTGATCCGGCCTGAGGAACGGTCGTACCCGGAGCCGAGGATGATGCCCGGCTGATCGAAGTAGGAGCCCGACACCAGATAGCGGAAACGAGGGCTTCCGCCACTGATGGAGAGAGTGCTATTCGAGATGGGGGCGGTGCGCAGAACCTCGTCCTGCCAGTCGGTATCTACACTCGGATCGACCCCCAGCCAATCGAATTCCTCCTGGATCTCCTGGTCGCTGTAGCCATCGCCTCGCATGGCGGCGGTGAAATAGTCGATCCACTGCTGGGTGTTCATCATGTCCAGCTTCTTGGCGATGTTCTGCTGGCCATACGAGGTGCTGAACTGGAATCGAGGGGCTCCAGATCCGCCTTCTTCCAGCGTCACGTTCCCCCGTTTGGTCGTGACCAGGACCACTCCATTGGATCCCCGGGAGCCGTAGATGGCCGCCGCCGCCGCGTCCTTGAGAATCGCGACGGACTCGATCTCCTCCGGATTCAACCCGGTGATGGCCGAGAGGTCCTGCCCACCCACCCCGATCTGGGAGAAGTCACCCCTGAAGATGGGCATTCCATCCACCACATAGAGCGGCATGTTGCTGGCAGAGATGGAAGACGATCCTCGCACCCGGACGGTGACGCCGTTCCCGGGGTTACCGGCGTTCTGAACGATCTGGACGCCAGCGGCCTTCCCCTGGAGAACCGCGTCCAGGCTGGCTACCGCAGGGGCCTCTAGATTCACAGACGAGACGGTCGAGATGGAGCTGCTGACTTCCCGCCGCGTCTGCTCGGCGTAGCCCGTGGCCACCAACTCCTCCATCTCGATTGCCTGGATGGCCAGCTGGAAGTCCATGACCATGGTCTCGCCGGCGGGCACTTCCAGTGTCACCGATTGGGGCGAGTACCCGATGAACAGAACCCGGATCTCCAACCTCCCCTCAGGGAGGTTCAAAAGGAGGTATCGCCCCGAGTCATTGGAAAGGGCTCCGATCCCCCGGTCCCGGACGGAGACTTGGGCTCCGGCGATGGGCTCACCGGTTCGGGCGTTTGTGACGGTCCCCGTCAGGGCCCGGTCTTGTGCGCTGACATCTCGGGGCACTCCCAAGAGTAGCGAAAGAGCCATCGCTAAAAACGTAAGTCGAACACCAATGGACTTCATGTCCACCTCCTTGAAGTGAGGAGTACAAACAAGGGCCGTTTCCCGACTCCTCCGGATGGCTCACACCAACGAACTCCCCTGCCCGCGGGAGGTGGGAACCGAAACGCCCCAGAGTTATTCAAATCCTTCGGTCTTGCGGTACCCGAGCCGTTCGGAAATGCGAAGGGCCCCGGCTTTGACGATCTCCGCCAGCTCAGGAATCCGGTCCTGATTTACCCGGTGTAAAGGTCCACCGATGCTGATGGCCGCCGTTGGGCGGCCAGTCTGGTCCCGAACGGGTGCCGCGACGGCAGCGTACCCGTACTCCAACTCCTCCATGGATGTGGCGAACCCCTCTCGTCGTACCTTGTCCAGAGTCGCGGTCCAATCCTCCCAGGAAACAGTCGTATACTCGGTGACTGCCTTCAGGCCCCCTTCGGGGGGCTGAACGGGTTCGTCCGCGTATGCCATCAAGACCTTGCCGGTGGACGTGGCATGGGCTGGCCAAAGCGTACCGGCCGCTGATCCGAGGCCGAGCATGCTCTGGCCACGCTCTTCATGGAGGAGTAAAACCTCCCACCCCACCCCACATTCCAGCGTGAGGTCGTCTCCGGTATCCTTGGCCATTGCCTTGAGCTCCGGTAGCGCAACCTCCCTTATGTCGACAGCCCTGAGGGCCCGTGCACCGAGAACGATCAGCTCCGGCCCAAGTCTGTATCCGGCTCCCTGGGGTCCTCGGGAGAGAAACCCCTTCTGCTCGAGACCGGAGAGGATTCTGTGGGCTGTGGTTTTCCGAAGGTCGAGCTCGTCGGCTAGCTCGGGGAGGGTCCGGTGGGGCCTCTCGTCAGTGAAGGCCTGCATGACTGCGACGACCCTCGCGAGAGCCTTGGTTCCCGGGATCGAGAGGTCATCGAAGATTTTGGAACCCGTTCCCATTTTTTGTGACCCAGCGTCTCGACTCGCTGCAGAAGCGAGGTATTCAGAGTAGTCCCAGGGAGGGATCCACACGGTCCGCGCGCAAAACGGCACCCGTTCTCTCCCTTGGCCGACTTCGGTCTTCCCGCTCTCCGTGTCCGAGGCTGGTCAGATCCCTCAGACATTCAGCCGGAAGTGCCGCGGCGGAAATGGTCAACCTTTCAGCACTTGGTTAATCTTCATCCGACCTATACTTCAGTCAAGCAAACTTTAGGCGTGGCTGGGGGTCCCGGAGATTCCGGATTCAGGGTGGGCGGGGCCGGTTCGGGCGTTCCGGAGGAGCCGGACCTATTCTTCCATTCCGCGGGAGAGGATCGATGCGAGGTTTGAAGGGAAAAAACGTGTTGGTTACGGGAGGCGCCTCCGGCATCGGGGAGGCCACGGCTGATCGCTTCCTGAAAGAGGGCTGTGCCGTATCCGTGCTGGATCGAAGCGTAGAGGCACTTGAGAAGATCGGAAACAAACTCCCCGGTCTTTCCGCTGCGATCAAAGCCGACGTTTCGAACTTCGATGAGGTACAGACGGCGGTTGGCGAAACCATCGAGCGGATGGGCTCCTTGGATGTGTTGATCAACAATGCCGGCATCAGCATCCGGCACGATTTCCTCGACATCACTCCCCAGGAGTGGGATGAGGTCCTCAACGTGAACCTCACGGGGGCCTTCTTCGTGGCACAGGCGGCAGCACGCCACATGGTGGCCAAGGGCTCTGGAGGTGTAGACGATGATGGATCGCGTTTTTACTGGTCGCTGGAATATGCGTATTAATTTTCTCCTGCTGCTGGCATTGTTCGCGCTGCCGGCCTGGTCCAACGCGAGCCCGTTCACCGGACCGGGCCGGCGATCGCAAGGGCACAGC
>CBDUAX010000347.1:0-5571 GCA_965365235.1 uncultured bacterium | reverse complement strand
TTAAGAAACTGATCTTTCCAAACCATGCGATAGCCGAGGGTCAGCTGATCGAAATACCCCAGGGTGTAGGGGCCCGGAGCCAGGAACCCAATCTGGAAGGCTCCGCCCTCCGCTACCTCTCCCGCTCGAACAATCGGATTTCCTTCCCCGTCCACCAGCCCGTCGGAGGTGGCGATGGGGATGAAGTCGAGGACCGACCGGGAAGTGCCTGCTGGGCACTCGGGGATGGTGATTGGCGTGGTGGTTCCCTCTTCCATCCCAAGATTGACCTGGCCGAGGATGGCCGCTGCCGAGGTGGGAGCGTCGGTGAGCGTTCCGTGGATCACCGGGTGCATGACCCACTTCCCGGATCTCCCGGCTTTATGGCCGAAGCTCTGTGCGACATCGAAATCCAGGACCAGGGCGGTCTCACCCTCTTCGAGGGTAAGCTCGTCGTTGGGAATGGTGACTTTCAATCCGCTTTGGGAACAGCTCGGGCATTGGAGGTCGCCCTGTGGAAGGCCCTCAACCTCGAGAGGCAATACGGGGTCACCCTTGATGTACGCGGTCCCTTCTTTCGAGAGAAGGACAGCGTCGCCAACCTGGAGGCGGAGTTGGCCGTAGATGGATGGTTCCATCTCGGCGTCGTCGACCAGGAGTTGGGTGGTTCCCACGAGGTCCGTAAGGAGGATAAGGTCCGTGGGTGCACCGAGCAGCTGTACGGGGTCCTCCTCCGCTCCCTGGAGGGTGATCCCAAGGATCTCCACCCAAACGGCCTCCACATCCCCGGGGGCGTCGGTGAGGTATACGGAAACCTTCGCTCCGTCGGAATTCCCGTTGAGGGAATCGTCACAAGCGGCCAATGGCACCAGCAGGGCTAGCAGAACGGTCGGGATCCAGGCCATCTTAGGGCATCGCATACATCGACCTCCATGTTTTTTCCGGATTCTGGTCAGGCTCAACACCATCTAAGAAGCAACACCTATGCCGGAAGGGAACCTCCAGGCAGGTGGCGCGGAAACGGATGGTCTTCCCGGCGAAAAGTCCGAGTTCTGTACCGTTCTGCTCCACCCTGAGGACGCCAGGAAGGTCCGGAGCGTGCTGGATTTCGGGGTAGCTAAAGGGAAAAAAGGTTTCTTGTCAAAAAAAAAGGAACAGGGGGCGGGCCTGATGGAGCCGGTTGCACGGAGATCCTGGTGGGTCTGGGGTGATGGGCCGAGGCAACAGTCCGTTGGGAACCATCCCTCATGGGAAAACCACCGTCTACCCTGCCATCGTTTCTGCGATCGGGATCGAGACTCGAAGATGGCGTTGAAGAAGGGGGAATCGTGCCCAACTCACTACCGGACTCCAAAAGGCTATCGTCCCGGCGTCGCACCCTGACGGACTCCGAGAGACGGAGCCTTCGCGGAAAGCTCGGGCACCTCAGGGCTCAGGGGCGGCGCGCTTCAAGGGTTTCCCTCTGGCTCGCCCCAGCGTTGTTTTTCCTGTTTTGGGTCCTGACCCTGCTGGCCTCTGATGTGTCGTGGATTTTCGTCACCGGCTTCTGGTTCGTGGTCGGTGCCGGGATCTCTGCCTGGGTCCGCCGGGACCTTTCCAGGGAGGTTGGTGAGGCCTCGGGCCTGGCCCTTGGGTTGGAATCGGCCCTCAGACGGAATGAGGCCGACGTCTTCGATGTCCGGGCTTCGTCGTATGTGGAGCTGGAGGAGGTGGAGGATGAGGGAGCCTGTTTCGCCTTCGAGTTGATAGACGGCGGCATCGCTTTCCTCTCCGGTCAGGAGTTTTATCCCGGGGCCGGTTTCCCGAGTCTCGACTTCTCTCTGGTTTTCCCTTTGGACGAAGAGGGCAGAGCCGTGGATATGCTGATCGAGAAGCGGGGGTCGAGGGCTCGGCCCACACGGACCATTCCCTCCAAGGTCAAGTGGGAGATGGCCCTACCGGAGAGCCTGTCGGTGGTACAGGGGTCGCTGGACGATCTGGAGGAGATCCTTCGACCCCGGGGGTGAGGGAGTGACTGGGCTCTCCCGCCGGTGCGACCCTCTATCCGTCCTGGAAGGGCACCGGAGAGCCGGCACGGCGTCGGTCCATTTCCGGCGATCGACCGCCGTACCCTGTCAACCTCTTCCTGGCCACCGATCACCCTCTTGGGAAGGTAATACGCGATTCTATCGCTGTAATAGAAGAGAAAGAGGTCTGGGGTTTCCCGGACCTTGAAGAGGCCCTCCCACTTCAATCTGGTTTCTGCAACTTTGCTGGTCACCTTGAGGCTGGAGGTCTCAATTGCATGGGTGATGGGGTGGTGCACGGCCGGGTCCAGTCGTTTGATCTGCCACGCTCGGAGAAGGCCGGTCCATTTCTCGAACCAGAACGTCAACCCGCCGACAATCACCACCAGGGGTCCGAGTTGGAGGGCCGATGTGAAGTCGCCCACGAAGGCACTGGCGAAGGTTGCCACCGTGGCCACCGCCAGAACGATCACCACCGACCACCTGAACACCCTCCAGATTCCGGATTTGTGGCGGTCCCGCGAGAGGAGGGTCACCACCTGGGCGTGCTCCCCTAACCGCCAATCGAAGGTGTAGGTCGGTGAATCGTCCATGATGTCTTCAACTTACGATTTCCTCCGCCTCCCATGCACCCCCTCTATGGGCGGGCCACCTCGTCTTGATCGGAAGGACCCCGCTTCACTCGATCCACGGGCCGCCGACCTCGTCGGAAACGATCTGCGTCCTTCCATGGGGCTTCCTGCCCTCCACCGGGCTTCTCGCGTCTGTCTCAACTTCCTTTTTAGCGTGGTCGCGGAAGGGATCGTTTCCGGGTCGGGGCTTTGTCCCGTGGGTGCAAGAACTCAACGCCGGGTTGCACTCCCTGAGCTGGAGCCGGATTCTGGATGCCAAAGGCCCACCTCGACGAGAGGCGAAGCAACTCCGCTTCCAGGGAACCGGAGGGTTGACCTGGTTCGGAACTCGCCTGGCAACGGTGGGGGAGACGGTAACCGGCGTCTGGACCGGCGTCTGGACCATGGAGTACTTCTATAGGGATGTCCTGATGCGCCGCCTGACCTTCGAGGTGGTTGCCCGGTAGGGGAGAGACCCCTGTTGGGGTTTTTCTCCGGGTCTGCTCGTCCTGAAAGGGGAGGATGGTTATTCACTCGATCCGATTTCCTCGGAAAGCCGCACAGAAGACTCCGGTTCTTCCTCCCGGAAACGCCTCGAGTTTTCGCAGAAGGTTGGCCGTGTCTCTCCTCCTGCTCTGTCTCTATCCCCACGATTTATCGGGGCAGGAAGAGCCGGATCCGTCCACATATGCGAGGCGAGGGCTGGTGATTGGTGGGGTTACCGGTGGTCTGGCCGGTGGCCTGGCCATCGGGATGCTTGCGGATGGGCTATGCGAATACGATTGCTCCAACGCCTTTCGAGAGGGGTTCGTCATCGGACTCCTCGGCGGTGCCGTGGTTGGTGGCCTAACCGGAATGGTCGTGGGGGCCGGGTTCACCCAGGGAAAGGCCGTCGGCGGGGAGGTTGACCAAGGCTCGTGGATGGTGGGGTTGAGTGGAGGGCCCCGGTGGGGAGGTCCGAGTAAGGTGGGCGGGACCAAAGGGTGGATCGGCATCACCGCATTGCGCCCCACCACCTCGAAGGTCAGATGGGGGATGGAATTGGCCTACCTTGGGGACGGCACGGAGGAGAATGCTCTCTTTCTGCCCAATAGGGCTGGGGACACGACTCGAGTGACGCACCGTTGGGACCGGGAAATCTGGAACCTCTCCCTCCTGGCCACTCGGTCATTCTTCAACGGGGGAAGGACTTCCTTCTACCTGCTGGCCAACGCAGGGATCTATCCCTTCCTCGAATCCGTGGAGTCGGACTCTGAACCGGCTCCGGCCGATCCTTCAGCTCCATACCAGATCAGCGAGAGTTCCTTCAGTGCCCTGCCGGGTGTTGGAATCGGGGCCGGAGCTGCTTGGCCCCTCGGGAGCACGGTGGCTGTGGCCCTGGATTCACGTCTGCATCTCATCCTCCCCGTCGGGGACGGCACTCCACTCTTCTCGGTGGGGGTGAGCCTGTTTCTGGGATCGTGAAGATCCCGATGAGACTCCGGCTGGTCTCGTAACCCGATCCGACTTTTGAGGACCGGGCTCCTGCCTGCCGGGGAGGACAAGCCCGTTCAACTTCTTTGGCCGAGGTGTTGGAGGAACGGCGAAAGCCCCGCCCGGCCACACAGGCCGGGCGGGGCTTGGTTCCCCTGGTCCCCCGAATGGAGTCCAGGGAGGGACAATCAGAACAGATCGTTCAGATACGAGTCGATATCGTTGAGGTTCTGCATGGCCACTTTATAGGTCATGGACCGGTCGGCCAGCGTCGAGATGGAGGCGACCTTCACCGAATCTCGGGCCAGGAGGTCCTGAGGGCCCACCGGCTCAGCCGGTTTCGATTGGGCCGGAGGTGCATTTTTTTCGGCGACCTTCTCGACGCCCCCCACGGGGCTGGAGTAGATGCCGCTGATCGGGTGGATCATTCCTCTTCTATTCCTCCTCCAGTTCGAAACGTTGCTCCTATACAACGCTGCAACCCCCAAAGGCCGCCGTCAATTGAAGTTTCCTTAAGACAGGCCTTCTTTCCGACCCGCCAGAGGAGGGTCCGGGGCCGAGCCGAACCCGACCCATATAGCTCCGCCAGGATTCCCACCCTATTGTCCCGGAGGCTCCATCGAATATTTCCAGCTTGGGAGAGAGTAAGATGATGGACATTTTGAGGCCGGTACGTCGCCGGTGGAGGCTGGGGCTGGCAATTGGGGTGCTTTGCGCAGCGCCACTCGGCGGGTCGGTTCTGGCCCAAGCCCACCGATTCCCAATTGATGGTTGGCTTCGGTATTCCCAGGTGGAGCAAGCCGGGTTCGATCCGGCGAAGCTGGAAGCCGCTCGGGCCACCTGGGAGGGGCTTCCTTCTTCCGCCTTCATGGTGGTGGCCAATGGCGCGGTCGTCGCCGCCTGGGGGGACGTCGGCAGGCGTTTCATGTGTCACTCGGTCAGGAAGAGCTTCCTCTCCGCCCTTTACGGCATCTACTGGGACCGAGGGGAGATCGAGTTGAACAAAACTCTGGCGGATCTGGGTATCGACGACGATCCAGATCCACTTCTGGATACGGAAAAGCAGGCCCGAATCCTGGATCTTCTCAAGGCCCGGTCCGGGGTCTTCCACCCGGCTGCATACGCAGGTCGGACCGACTCCCGGCCCAGGGGGAGCGAGGGACCCGGCCGGTACTTCGCGTACAACAACTGGGACTTCAATACCTCCGCCGCGATTCTGATGCAGGAGACCGGCGACGACGTTTTTGAAGCTTTCGACGAATACTTCGGCCAGCCGTTGAAGATGGAAGACTGGCGTGTCTCCGATGGGTACTACCACTACGAACGGGACAAGTCGAAGTATCCTGCTTACCCCTTTCGAATGTCAGCTCGGGATTTAGCTCGGTTTGGGTTACTCTATCTTCGGCAAGGTAAATGGCAAGATAATCAGATAATCTCAACCAAATGGATTAAAGAAAGTACAATAGCTCATTCGACGGCATTCGATCCTGGCTCCTTTTTTT
>CBDUAX010000346.1:0-5587 GCA_965365235.1 uncultured bacterium | reverse complement strand
CCGCAACCCGCTGGGCCTGGTATCGGCGACGGCGTCCGACGTGATCGTCCTGGACACGACGGCGCCCACGGCATCGATCTCGTCGCCCTCGTCGACGATCCACTTCTCGTTCCCGGTCAGCTGGTCGGGCAGCGACGGGCTCTCCGGCGTTGCGCGCTACGATGTCCAGTACCGGATCAACGGCGGTCCGTGGCTCCCGTGGTTTAACAACACCGCCCTGACTGCCGCCACCTTCACCGGCATCCTCTTCGAGACCTCGAAGTTCCTCTTTTCCTGGTATCTGGCCAACGCGGCGAACTTTAGATCTGTCTATGGGAGCCTGACCAGTGCAGCGGTCCTTTTTTTCTGGATCTATTACGTGTCGGTAGTGTTTATCCTGGGGGGAGAAGTGGCCCAGGTATACACCATGAGTCGGGTCAGGCGCCTCCACGCCGCAGGGAATCGGTCGAAACCTCTTTCGGGACAGGCTTCTGGTGGGTGAAGACGGGAAGAAGGTGGTGGCCTCCAATCGAAGGGCCCGCCGCGAATTCGAGGTTCTCGAGACCTTCGAAGCTGGCCTGGTCCTGAAGGGCCCAGAGGTCAAATCACTCCGTGAGGGAAAGGTCGGCTTCCAGGATTCTTTCGCTCGCCTGGAGGGCGGCGAGGTATGGCTCCACAGCCTCCACATCTCCCCCTACGAGCAGGCCAACCGCTATAACGAAGATCCCCTCAGGCCCAGGAAACTCCTCCTGAACAGACACGAGATCCGGCGCCTTGTGGGGCGGGTGGAAGAAAAGGGCCTGGCACTGATCCCTCTCCAGATCTATTTCCGAAACGGATACGCCAAGGTCACTCTGGCAGTGGCCAAAGGCCGGAAGCTCTACGACAAACGGGAAAAGCTGAAGCGGAAGACGCAGGACGATGAGGCTCGTCGTGCCATGGCATCCCACAGGAAGGAGTAGGAGGTATGAAACCGGGCGGTAGGCGCCTCTCCTTTCTTGCTGGCTGCTTTCTCCTCTCAGCAGGGGCTTTGATCTGGCCGAACACGGTCCGGGCCCAGGCGGAATTGGCGGTCAAGAGCCCGACCGGAGGCCTGTCCCCCGGGATCCGGGTTTCGCGCACCCGTGGGTACGCCACGGTCTCGGCATCGGAGTTGGCCCGCCTCGGCTGGCGCCTCGCGGATGTGGCCGACGGGGTCTTCCTTCAGCTGGGTTCCGAAGGCCCCCGTGTTGAGGTGCTTCTGGACCAACCCTTCCTACGATGGGATGGCGACGGAGTCCATCTGGCCGACGCTTCTTTCAGGGACGGGAGCGAAATCTTCCTTCCACTTCAGTTCCTCATCGACATCGTGCCCTGGAAGCTTCCCGACCGCTTCGACTACCAAGCCGGTTCCCTTGTCCTGGAGATCCTCGAGGACAGCGGACCCCAAAGCATCCGTCGTGGGAGCCGGGCACAAATGGCTGGACCCCCGCCCGACCCGACCCGAGTGGTGGTCATCGACGCGGGCCACGGGGGACGGGACCCAGGCACGGTTGGGGGGAGAGGGACCCGGGAAAAGCACGTCGCCCTGGCGGTGGCCCTGGCCCTGGCAGAAGAACTGGAGGGGGAGGAGAATGTCCAGGTCTTCCTGACCCGGGAAGACGACACGCTGGTCCCCATCTGGAAGCGGGGAGAGCTAGCCACCACCTGGAAGGGCGATCGGCATGGAATCTTCATTTCCATCCATGCCAATGCACTCCCCAACTCTTCGGCGACACGGGGATTCGAGACCTACTTCCTCTCGGAGGCCAGGACGGAACATGAGCGGAGGGTGGCCGCGCTGGAAAACGCTGCGGTGGAGTTCGAAGACGAAGACGGCGAACCGGAGCAGGTAGAAGACATGAGCTTCATCCTTACCGAACTCCGGAATCTGGACCATCAGCACTGGTCGGCCCTGCTTGCGGAGTTCATCCAGGCCGAGCTGGCTCGTATCCACCCCGGCCCGAACAGAGGGGTGAAGCAGGGCCCCCTGGCGGTCATCACCAACACTCTCATGCCTGCGGTTCTGGTGGAGGTAGGGTTCCTTTCCAACCGCGACGAAGAGCGCTTGCTCACGCGTGAGGAGTTCCAGAGAGAAACTGCACGGGCGGTAGCAGAAGCGGTTCGGGATTTCTTCCAGCGCTACCCTCCCTCTCCGGAGGGCTCCGGGAGGGCACCGACCTGATGAGCTTCCTTCGGAGGGGTTGCCGACGCAACACTCCCACCGACTCACCCCAGCGGTCATTTCCAGGGGGGGAGTGGGGTGGGGTCTTTGGTTTCCTTTTAGGATCGATCCTACTCTTCGGAGGAGTGACAGTCGGGCCGGCCACCGCGGAGGCCAGTGTCTCCTGGGGACTTGGCGATTCCTTCTCCCTTGGGCAGCCGGCCGGCCTGGAGGACAGCGCCCACCGCTTTGCCCGAGCTTGGGTGAATGGGGACCTCCGGGCTCTCGAGCCCATGCTGTCACCGGGCGGGATTCGGCTCCACATTCAGGGTGATCCCTACACGGCCGTCTCTGTCCCGCGTGCTCTTGGCGCCCTCCGGGTCTTCCGGGATCGTTATCCAGGTGGAGAAGCGGAGCTCATCAGGGTCTCTTTGGGCTCTGGAGGTGAGACCGACGGATTCGCGGACTTTGAATGGCGGACCGCCGTCGCCGGAACGGGTGAGGTCGTTATCTTTACCCTCTTCGTGGCCCTGGTTGCGGAAGACGGAATCTGGACCGTGACGGAGATTCGAGTGCTCCCCTGAGCCTCACCCCTGGTGATTCCCAATTCGGTGTCGAATTCATGACCTTGAAGATCTATAACACGCTGACGCGTAGGCTGGAGGATTTTCTTCCCCTGGAGCCCGGAAAGGCCAGGGTCTATGGGTGTGGACCCACCATTTACGACTATCCCCATATCGGCAACTTCCGGACCTTCATGGTCTTCGACCTCCTTCACCGGTACCTGGAGTGGAGGGGATATGAGGTGCGGTTCGTGACGAACCTGACGGATGTGGATGACAAGGTCATCAATGGGGCCCGTGAGAAAGGCGTCTCGATTCGGGAGTTCACCGATCCCTTCGGAGAGGCCTTCCTGGCCGACCTTGAGAGTCTGGGTATCAAACCCGTCGACCTCTATCCCAGGGCCACCGATTATGTCCCGGCCATGGTGGACTTCGTGGCCAAGTTGGAGGAAAAGGGATTGGCCTATCAGGCGGAGGACGGTTCGGTCTTTTTTTCCATTGCCAACTTCCCCGACTATGGGAAGCTCTCGAGGATCGATCCGGACGCTGTGCGGCCGGGAGCCCGGGTGGCCAACGACGACTACGGTAAAGAGGATATCCGAGACTTCGCTCTCTGGAAGTCGGCCAAAACAGAAGACGAAGAGGCGGGAGCCGCCTGGGATTCACCCTGGGGACGGGGGCGACCTGGCTGGCACCTGGAATGCTCGGTCATGAGTATCGCCGAGTTGGGAGAAACACTGGACATCCACCTTGGAGGTGAGGATCTGGTCTTCCCACACCATGAAGATGAGATCGCCCAATCCGAGGGGGTGACAGGAAAGCCCTTCGTCCGCTATTGGATGCACGTGAAGCATCTGCGCCTCGAGGGCGAGAAGATGTCAAAATCCCTCGGGAACACCGTTGCGGTGGGGGACCTGATCCGCAGAGGGTTCGATCCTGCGGCCATCCGCCATCAGCTCCTGAACGCCCAATACCGCCGAGAGCTGAACTTCACCATGGAGGGGCTGGAAGCCTCGGCCAACGCCGTCCAGCGGCTCCTTGATTTTCAAGCCCGGCTAGAGGCAGCAACGACCCAGGCCGGGGTGGCCCCCACCCAGATCCCCCAGTTGGCTCAGGACGGCCTTCGAAGGTTTCGGGAGGGAATGGACGACGATCTGAACTCCGCCGAGGGGCTGGCTGCCCTCTTCATCTTCCTGAATGAAGTCAATGCAGAGCTGGATCGCGTCGGGGCAGCGCTCTTACCGGAAGATCGGGAAGTTGGGTTGGAGACCCTGGAGGACATGGACCGGGTCCTCGGCCTTCTCGAACTTGCCAACGCCGCCCGGGCGGTGGACGAGGATACGGAACGCTGGATCGAGGAACAGATTCAGCTCCGGAGAAAAGCGAGGGAGGACCGGAATTTTGCTGCCGCCGATGCCATCCGAGACGCCCTGGCAGCGAAAGGGATTGTCCTGGAAGACTCGGCGGAGGGAACCCGCTGGAAGGTCGTGAAGTAGCCCTCCGGTCAGCGATCCCGGGAAGGGATTCCAGTCTTTTTCCCAGGGCTGAGGAGGGTATCGTCCCCGGGCCCCGACGGCGGGTTGGACCGCTCCTTGACACCCCCCTGGGGGACCCTATGATACCGGCCAACCTGGACGGAACACGGCCCCCGGCTCAAGGAGCGGATCATCGACGGCCTCGGCAGCAAGATCGCAGAATTCGGACTCACCATCGGCGCCATTAAACTCAACCCAGATAGCCCCTTCCAGTGGGCTTCCGGGTACCGGATGCCCATCTACAACGACAACCGGATGTTCCTTTTCCACCCCCAGATGCGGAGAACCATCGCAGAGGGGCTGGCGGGAATCATTCGGGATCGGGATATCGGACCACAGGTCGTGGCGGGGACGGCCACCGCGGGGATTCCCCACGGTGCCCGTTTGGCTGACGTCCTTTCCCTCCCCTACATCTACATCCGGGACAAGCCCAAAGGGCACGGGCTGAAGAATCGCATCGAGGGGTTGGACGCCGAGTCGGATCTGGAAGGCCGGACGGTGGTGGTCATCGAGGACCTGATCTCCACCGGTGGGTCGTCGGCCAGGGCCGTGGAGGCTGTACGAGAAGCCAACGGAAAAGCCGATTGGTGCCTCTCCATCTTCAGCTATGGTCTGGAAAAGGCGGCGGAACAGTTTGCGGCCCTCGATCCGCCATGCCACTTCACCTCCCTTCTCACATTCCCAACTCTCCTGGAGGTGGCCGAATCCGGTGGGTTCCTCAGCCGAGACCAGATTGCCCTCCTGGCCGACTGGCGGGAGGATCCCTTCGCCTGGGGAGAAAGACACGGTTTCCCCAAGGTCGAGAAGTAGGTGAGAGGTCCACGCCCATGACGAAGTTGTCTTTGCTGGAGCAAGAGGCTCGGGAGAGGGTTTGCCTTCCGCTGGATGGCCTTCACTCTCTGGATGCGGTGGGGGCTCTCGTGGAGGAACTGAGCCCTTTCGTGGGTCTTTTCAAAATCGGGAAGGAGTCCTTCACCCGCTTCGGGCCGGAGGTGGTGCAGAGGGTCCAGGCAAACGGAGGAGGGGTCTTTTTGGACCTGAAGTACCACGACATTCCCAACACCGAGAAGGGGGCGGCCCGGGCTGCAACGGAGCTGGGCGTCTCCATTTTCAATGTCCACGCCGCCGGTGGCGCGGAGATGATGGCGGCTGCCCGAGCCGGAGTGGAGGAGGTTTCCCCGGATCCGGGAAGCACGCCGAAGGTCATCGCCGTCACGGTCCTGACCAGCATCGACGGCGCCATTTTGAATGAGGAGTGTGGGGTGCCGGGCCCCCTGGAGGACCAGGTTCTCCGGCTGGCCAAGCGGACAGAGGGGGCGGGGCTAGAC
>CBDUAX010000345.1:0-5587 GCA_965365235.1 uncultured bacterium | reverse complement strand
TCCCTTTCAGACCGACCGTCCGCTCCGGTCCACCCGGTGGATGACGAACCAGTCTTCTTCGAAATCAGAGTTTGTATCGACGGTGAGGTGTGAGACGGAGAGGCTCGGATACCTTGCTTCCAGGTCGTCCAGGTCCACCTCCTCGAACTTGGCTTTGTTGTTGAGATAGGCCTGGTCGGTGAGGGCGTTGGATTCGTAGTTCTCCTTGGTGCGCTTGGAGATCTTGTTCAGGGAATATTCTTGGGTGCAGTGGGTCTGCTGGATGATGAAGGGTCGCCCATGCTTGGCAGCCACCTCGGCGGCACGTCGACGAAGGGCCTGGGTCACGAAGGTCGCGTCCAGGTCGTCGACCCCCCCAGCCGCAACCGTCTCTCCGGCCAGCCGGAACATCTCATCGTACACCTTCGTCCGCTTGTCCATATTCGATGCCACCTTCTCATCGAAGATGTCTTCATTCTTCAGGACCTCTTTTCGGATAAGGTCGGTTCGGAGGATCTTGTATCCCTTGACCCGTGCCACCACTTCCATGGTCTCGGTCTTGTTGCTGGCCGGAAGGCCGCAGGCGATAAGCACAGGGGTCTCGGGGTACTCTTCCTTCACATAGGCCTCGAACGGCTCCCGCATTACCCTTCCCATCCTTTCCAAAGCGCTTCCTGGTGAACCACCAGATCCGGCACGTCCACGCTCCCCATCAAGACCGGTTGCTGGTGACAGTCCGAGCCACCGGTGACCAGGAGGCTCCGCTCCTGGGCGAAGGCGAAATACGAGGCGGAGGTCTCGGCGTCATGCCGGGAATGCCAGCATTCCACCCCGTCGATAAGGTCCAACATGGAGTCGGCTATGATCTCCTGCTGCTCTTCCACCGACCGGGTGAACTTGATCAGAGAGGTTCCGTTGGGGTCGTTGGGATGCGCTAGAACGATCTTTCCGCCGGCCCCGTGAATCAGGTCTGAAGCTTCCTGAAGGCTCAAGGGCATCTTCGGGACGTCGCATTTCACCAGGTATCGGTCGAAGGCGGTCTGCTTGTCCGGCACGATCCCTTTGGCGATGAGGTAGTTGGCGATGTGGGGTCGGCCCAGGGATCCGTCCACCGTGGCTTGGATGGCGTCCATATCGTCTGGTGTCAGGGCCTCGATCCCCTCCCTGGCGAACTCTCCGTTCAGGTTCTCCAGGATCTTGGCTGCACGTTTCTCCCGGTGGGTGGCCAACGCCTGGAGTTTCTCCTCCAGGGGGCCAGAGGTCGGATCCATCCCGTAGCCCAGGAAATCCAGAGAGATGGCTTTCCCTCCCCGGTAGTCCGGATGAGAGAAGGTCACATTGAGCTCCACTCCCGTCAGGTATCGGATCCCGCACTCACGGGCCAAGGATCGGGCGCTGGTCTGGGCCCGGACCGAGTCGTGATCCGTGACGGCCATCACCTCCAACCCCCTCCGGCCAGCCTCGGCGAACACTTCCTCGACGGTCATCCGGCCGTCTGAGCCGGTCCGCGTGTGGATGTGCAGATCGATGTTCAAGGTGTCGTTTCCCAAAGAATTTCAGAAGCTCGTTTGCCCAGAGGCGTATCTCTCGGCCAGCTCGAAATACCGGCTCGCCAGTTCGATCTGATCCCCCTGGGCCCTTTCGTCCAACGCCGGGTCTGCTGCCGTGAAGCAGGCGATCTTCCCACGGACGTAGGCTGTGTAACAGGCGTAGAACCCGACGATCTCCCGGAGTTCCAGGTCTCCGGATTTTTCTACGTAGCCCTCGATCACCCGCCGGGCCAACTCCGGCTTCCCCCTGAACTCCAGATCCATGGCCAGGAACCCGAGGTCTGCGGCTACGTCCGTACAACTCAGGCGATCATTGAACTCGATGCAGTCGAAGATCACGGGTTCGACTTCGAAGAAGATGTTGCCCAGGTGCAGGTCCCCGTGGCACTCCCGGATGCGGCCCTCGTCTATCCGGCGGACAAACAGCTCTGCCCTGTCTCTGAAAAACCCGTTTGTGAAACGGCGGATGGAGTCGTAGGCGTCCTGGGACAGGGCCTGCCCGACGTTTCCCGCGGTCTGTTCGAAGTTCTCGTCGGTGGTGAATTTGAAGACGTCCGCCTCACCCCACCGGTCCACCTCGGGTCCGGATCTGGTCCGGGGATAGAAGGGAACCAGGATGTCCACCAGGGCATCGATCTTCTCTTCCGTTAGCTTTCCCGCCTCGAGGACCCTGGGGCCAAGAAGGCTCTGGTCTAACTGCCGCATCACGACCGCCCAGTCCACGACTTCACCTTGGCCATCCAGCGCCACACGGCCATCCTTCAAGGTGATGGGTGCCACTCGAAGATAGACCGAGGGCGCCAGGCGTCGGTTCAGCAGAAGCTCCTTCTCGCAGTTCTGCCGTCGCAGCTCCACGGAGGAGAAGTCCAGGAACCCGAAATCCACCGGTTTCTTCACTTTGTAGACGGTCTCGCCCGTGAGGAACACCGAGGAGACGTGGGTCTGGATGAACTCCACCCGATCCACCGGATGAGGGAAAAACCCGGGATCGCTCATGGCCGACACCAGAGCTGGATGATCCATGTTCAGACCAGGTCCTCCTGAGGGGGCAGAGCGTTGGGCCCGAGAATAAGACGCTGAAGCTTCAGTGCCGGGGCCTCCGAAGTCAATGCGGAACACAACCTATAGGCTTCCAACAAACCGGAGGATCCGAGAGGGGTAGTTGGAGTATAGATTGTCGGTGAACGGATACCGAAGATCCAGTAGCCCAAAGGACCAAAACTGAACCGAGGCACCGGACCATGTCCACGATGACTGAAGCACCTCCCGCTACCGAACGGCCGCCCTTCCGGGTCGCTGATATGAGCCTTGCCGCCTGGGGCCGCAAGGAGATGATCCTGGCCGAGGCTGAAATGCCGGGTCTGATGGCCCTGCGGGCCGAATATGGGGCGAAAAAACCGCTGGCGGGTGCGAAGATCTCCGGCTCCCTGCATATGACTATCCAGACGGCGGTCCTCATCGAGACGTTGGTGGAGCTTGGGGCCGACGTGCGATGGGCCTCCTGTAACATCTTCAGCACCCAGGATCATGCGGCGGCAGCCATCGCCGAGACCGGGATCCCGGTGTTCGCCTGGAAGGACGAGACGCTGGAGGAGTATTGGTGGTGTACTCGGGAGGCCCTCTGGCACGAGGAAGGGGGCCCCGATCTCATTGTGGATGACGGTGGGGACGCGACGCTCCTGATCCACCGTGGGGCCGAACGGGAGGAGGCCTTCGAGAAGACCGGCGTGATGCCGGAGATCTCCACGGAGAACGAAGAAATCGAGGCGGTGGACCGGCTTCTGAATGAGACATTGGAGATGGATCCCCGCTTCTTCCGGCGAATGGCGGAGAAGGTCATCGGGGTCAGTGAGGAAACCACGACCGGAGTCCACAGGCTCTACAAGATGGCCGAAGCAGGAGCCCTGGCATTCCCTGCCATCAACGTCAACGACTCGGTGACCAAGTCCAAGTTCGACAATCTCTACGGGTGCCGGGAATCGCTGGTGGACGCCGTGAAGCGGGCCACCGACATCATGGTGGCCGGGAAGAAATGCGTCGTCCTGGGTTATGGCGATGTGGGGAAGGGATCGGTTCAGTCATTCAAAGGGCTTGGGGCCACCTGTTTCGTTACGGAGATCGATCCCATCAACGCGCTTCAGGCTTCCATGGAAGGGTACCCCGTGGTGGATATGGACGATGCCTGCGAATGGGGAGACATCTTCGTTACCGCTACCGGAAACCTCTCCGTCATCACCCGGGAGCATATGGACCGGATGAAGGACGGAGCCATTGTCTGCAACATCGGCCACTTCGACTCGGAGATCGAAGTGGCCAATCTCTATGATCTGGAGTGGGATGAGATCAAACCTCAGGTGGACAAGATCACCTGGCCCGATGGGCACTCCATCATCCTTCTGGCCAAGGGCCGGTTGGTGAACCTGGGGTGCGCCACGGGACATCCGTCCTTCGTCATGAGCGCGTCTTTTTCCAACCAGACGGTGGCACAGCTGGATCTCTGGGAAAACCGGACCACCGGCAAGTACGAGAATCAGGTCTACACGCTACCGAAGGTGCTGGACGAGAAGGTGGCCCGCCTGCACCTGGAGAAGCTCAGCGTGAGGCTCACCGAACTGACCCCCGAGCAGGCCGAGTATATCGGGGTCCCATTGGAAGGCCCGTACAAGCCCGACCACTACCGATACTGATCGACCTGGTAGGGAAAGGGGCGTCCCCTACTTTTTGGTTCGGCAGGAAAGGAACTCGCCCTACTCCCCCAGCCGGCAGGGGAGGAACCGTCCACGGCCAGGTTTGGCCAGGAAGTCTTCTCCGTCCACGATCTTCTCGCCTCGTGAGAAGACTTTCGAGACCTTGCCCGTGACCTCCACGCCCTCGTAGGACGTGTAGTCAGAGGCCATGTGCAGGGTCTCCTGGGTCATGGTCCACCGGACCCGTGGGTCGAAGAGGACGATGTCTGCGTCGGCTCCGGGTGCCAGTCGACCCTTCTTCGGGGCCATCCCAAAAAGTCGGGCCGGTGCCGTGGCGGTCAGCTCCACGAGTTGTGGAAGGGTGAGCCGCCCCTTGGCTACCCCTTCGGAATAGAGAATGGTGAGACGGGGCTCGATCCCGGGCATCCCCTCGGGGCACAACTCGAAGTCTTCCGCACCGGCCAGTTTCGAGGCCAACGAAAAGGCACAGTCGTCGGTGGCGGCCACCGAGATTCGACCGTCCCCGAGACCCTCCCAGAGGGCGGATTGAGTAGCCTGGTCTCTGAGGGGCGGCGATCCCAACCACTTGTACCCATCCTCCCGCTCCAACTTCTCGTCGGTGAAAATGAGGAAGTGGGGGCAGGTCTCCGCCCACACCGGTAGGCCCGCACTCCGGGCCGCCGAAATCTCCTTCAGCCCATCGATGGAAGAGAGATGCACCACATACACGGGGCAACGCGTCTCCTTCGCCACCCCCACGATCCGCCGTATTGCACTGGCCTCCGCCTCCGCCGGGCGACACCGGGCATGGTGGATGGCCCGGGTTTCTCCCCGGGCGATGGTGTCCAGGGCCAGCTTGTCGATGATGGTGCTGTCCTCGGCGTGGACCATCAACATGCCCCCGGCCTTCCCGAGCTGAGCGGTCAGCTCGAGATAGTCCTGGTCCGAGATGATGCGTCCGGGTTCGCCGCTATACATGTTCACTGCCGACTCGCCGGTCAGTGAGCGGAAGGTCATGAAGCATTTTATGGTGGGAAGTCCGGCGGCCACCACTTCCGGAATCTCCCCAACCACCTCAGGGGTCACCTGATTGATGATTGGGTGGACATTCCAGTCGATGACGGCCTGCCCCCGGGCCTGCTCCTTCTTCACGTCCAGAACCGAAAGGAGTGGCCGGCCATGGATCTGGTCCGCGAAGTCCACGATTGTGGTGGTGCCCCCGAAGGCCGCAGCGCGACCACCGGTCAGGTAATCGTGGACGCCGTTCTGACCCTTGTTGGTTTCGTTGAAATGCACGTGGGGATCGATTGCGCCGGGGAGGACCAGAAGCCCCTCGGCATCCAGGACCTCGTCCGCCTGAACCTTCCCCAG
>CBDUAX010000344.1:0-5589 GCA_965365235.1 uncultured bacterium | reverse complement strand
TTCAAGGGCATCGTCGTCGGGAATGCAACGCCCGGACTCAAGGAGGAGCTGAGGGAAAAAGGTGAGCGGGCGGGGGTTCTCTCCCGACTTTTTTTTGCAAAGGGCTTCTTCGCTGCCGGAGTCCTGGAGGGATGTCGGCACCATGGGATCCTTTGACCCCCCTTTCTATCCCACCCGCAGGACCTTCGCCCCCCGGATCTTCCGGTTCTTGAGTTCCAGGAGCGCATGGTTGGCGTCCTCCAGTGGGTACTCCTGGATCTCCGGGTAGATGGGGATCTGGGCCGCCAACTCCAGGAACTCGGCTACATCCCGGCTGGCCACATTCGCCACGCTCTTGATCTCCCTCTCCATCCATAGGTCTGCCGCATAGTCCAATGTCTGTAGGACATCTTTATCGTGGTCCTCCTTCCGGATGGCGTTGATCACCAGGCGACCACCCGGTGCGAGGGCCCTGAGACCCTCGACGACCGGTGTCCAGACCGGAGTGGTGTCGATCATGGCGTCCAGGCCCCGGCCGGGACGGTCAAAGGTGTCCCCGGCCCAAGCGGCGCCGAGATCCAAAGCGAACTCCCTCTCCGCCTCCGACCGTGCGAAGACGAATACCTCGGTGTTTGGAAAGCGGTGCCGGACCATCTTCAGGACCAGGTGCCCAGAAGCCCCGAACCCGGTCAAACCCAGCCCCTGACCGTCTTCGAGCCCGGTCAGTCGGAGGGACCGGTATCCGATAGCCCCGGCGCAGAGGAGAGGGGCGGCTTGAGCGTCGGAGAACCGGGAGGGGATGGGAAAGACGTAGTTCGCGGGAGCCACCAACATCTCCGCGTACCCGCCATTTGCGTCTCGACCGGTTGCCCTGAAGTCGGGGCACAGGTTGTCCTGGCCAGTCTGACAGTAGGCGCATTGTCCGCAGGCGGAGAAGATCCAGGCCACTCCGACCCGATCCCCGACGGTGTGGCCTGTGACCCCACGGCCGAGCCCTTCGACCCGACCCACCACCTGGTGCCCGAGGACCACCGGGAGCTGAGGGGGAGGGGTCCTACCTTCGATCTCGTCCAATTCGGTGTGACAGACTCCTGAGGTGACCACCCGGATGAGGACTTCGCCCGGCGCTGGTTCAGGATCGGGCAGGGTCTCCAGTCTGAGGGGGCTGGGATTCTGGGCCAAGGGTCCGAGGCCCTCCAGAATCATCGCTTTCATCAAATCACTTCCTTTTGCATTTCCCGTCGTCGCTGCCCCCGACAAAAGAGAGGGCCCCCGGACTCGGGGGCCCTCCGGGATCGGTGAGGGGCAGGCAGGCGGCGGTTTCCATCCGAGGGCAACTCCCCCCCAACGGCCCCATGGGGTCGAAGGCCTGCGCCCTCCTTGGGGCCTAGCTGGCCAACTCCTTCAGAACTTCGGTGAGGAGGTCATAGAAACGCCCCACCGAATCGATCTTCACTCGTTCGTTGGGAGAGTGGGGGAACTCGATCTGTGGGCCGAAGGAGATCATATCCATTCCCGGGACCATCTCCCCGATGATCCCACACTCCAGCCCGGCGTGGACGGCCTCCACATGGGGCTCAGCCCCCAGAACCCTGGTGTGAACCTCTTTGACCACCTGTAACACTCGAGAGTCAAGGTCCGGTTTCCACCCCGGGTACCCGTCATGCTCGTTCACCTCCGCGCCGGCCAGGAAAGCCACGGCCTTGATCTTCCGCCGGATCCAGTTGAGGGCCGACGCCACCGAGGACCGTGAGCTCATGAGAACATCCAACCGACCCCCTTCTGTTTTGACAGCAGCCAGGTTTGTACTCGTTTCCACCAACCCTGGAATGTCGTTGCTCATGGCCACGACCCCGTGAGGGAGGCTGACCAGGAACCGAAGGACCCGCCAGGTGCTATCCGTGCTCCAGACCTGATCGGGGAGGGGCACATCGTCGATTTGGAGGTCCATCTCCGGCTCGACCGTCCTGTACTCGCTCTTCACCTCGGCGAAGAGCTTCTCGAGCTGGTCCATGAACTCCCCTGACTGGCCCTCTGGGATCACCACCGTCGCCCATGCCTCCCGAGGAATGGCGTTGTGTTTGTCCCCCCCCCGGAGTTCCGCAATGAAGCCGGGGGTCCCGTGAGAGATGGCGTGGATCATACGGGCCAGGATCTGAACGGCATTCCCCCGCTGGAGGTGGATATCGATCCCCGAATGTCCTCCGTTCAATCCAAAAAGCCTGATCCTGTGGGCGGTGGCCTTGGCAGGGGAGGGAAGGGTCTCCAGGGTCAGACTCAGCCCTGTATCTGCCCCTCCGGCACAACCTACCGTCAGGGCGCCTTCTTCTTCCGAGTCGAGGTTCAGAAGGCGTTTCGAGGAGAGGAGAGTTGGGTCCAAACCGCCGGCGCCAGTCAGCCCCGTCTCTTCGTCGATGGTAAAAAGAAATTCGAGGGGGCCATGCTCCAGCTCCTTGGCCTCGAGGATGGCCAACATGGCCGCCACGCCGATCCCGTTGTCGGACCCCAAAGTGGTCCCATCGGCTGTGAGATACTCCCCGTCTTTGACAGGTCGGATGGCGTCCTTGGAGAAGTCGAACTCCACGTCCGAGTTCTTCTCGTTCACCATGTCCAGGTGGGCCTGGAGCACGGTCCCGGGAGCTGACTCCTTTCCGGGCGTTCCAGCCTTCTTGACCACCACGTTTCCGGTTCCATCCACTACGTATTCGAGGTCGTTCCTCACTGCGACCTGTACGACGTAGTCCCGGATCCTGTCCTCTTCCTTGGATCCGCGGGGAATGGTGAGGATCTCATCAAAGTGGGCCCAGAGGGCCTTCGGTTCAAAATCGGCTACGAAACTCATGGATCGGTTCTCCCTTGGCACCGTCATTTCAACTACCCAAGACATGTACTCTAACCGGCCTTTGGGCGAATTGACAGGGGCTCATTCTCCAGGCTACCGTGCCCCTCGGCGCCCTGTGTGGAGGGGGGATTTTCTGCCCACCTTCCGCACCGTCGATCCCTTCCCCATCCGTGAGCTGATCTATGGACAAGAAGCCCTTCGTCCCCTTTGTACCCGCCTCCCGGTCCATGGCCGAGCTGACATTCAAAGCACTCGTCCTGGGTGCTGCTATGGCCGCAACCCTTGGGGCTGCCAATGCCTATGTGGGGATGCGGGCCGGCCTCACCGTGGCGGCGACATTCCCGGCGGCGGTGGTTGCCATGGCCGTCCTGAGGATCTTCCGAGGTACGATCCTGGAAGAGAACATCGCCCGCACCACTGCATCGGTGGGTGAGGGACTGGTGGCTGGGGCCATTTTCACCATCCCGGCTTTCCTGATCAGTGGTGCCTGGGACGAACTCCACTACCTGGAAAGCACAGCCATCATGTTGATCGGGGGTGTGCTGGGTGTCCTCTTCATCATCGTTTTGCGGAGGACTCTGGTGGTGGAGGCGGATCTTCCCTTCCCGGAGAGCGTAGCCGCGTCAGAGATCGTGAAGGCAGGTCAGGGCGGGCAGACCGGGGCTTCGTATCTCTTCGCCGCCATGGGTTTGGCCGGGCTCTGGGAGTTCCTCAAAAACATGAACGGGATCCAGATCATCCAGGAGAGCGCCAGCCGATTCTTTGCTTTCGGCCGCTCCTCGGTGGACATCCTCCAGGGAAGGGTGGAGTACTCCGGGGGACTCCTGGCGGCCACTCCGAGTGCCTCCCCAATGCTGATGGGCGTGGGATACATCGTCGGGACCCGAATCTCCGCGGTCCTCTTCTCTGGAGCGGTGATGGGATGGCTGCTTCTTGTACCGCTTTCCGTCTTTCTCAATCCCGGGCTGGGATCCCTCATCGGACCCGACGAAAGCTACGCCGATCTGGCCACGGCTGTCTGGTTGCGCCAGGTCCGGCCTCTGGCCGTCGGCACCATGATCGTGGCGGCTTTCTATACTCTCTGGACTCTGAGGGCTTCTCTGGTCACAGGGATCGGGAGAGCCTTGAAGAACATCGGATCGGTCTCTGGTGGGGAAACGGTGGACCGGACGGACCTGGACCTGGACCTGAAGAAGGTTTTCGTCGGGATCGGCATCGCGGCAATCGGGTGTTTTGCCCTCTACTACCATTTCTCCCGGTCCCTCCCGGGATCTCTCATCCTGACGGTGGTCATGGTCATCTTGGGATTCCTCTTTGCCGCCGTGGCCGGCTATCTGGTGGGGCTAATCGGCTCCTCCAACAACCCGGTCTCCGGGCTCACCCTCAGCGCCCTCCTCATTGCCGCAGTGCTCATGGTAGCCATGGGGGTCACAGATGTTCGTGGCGTTGCAGGCGTGCTTGGAGTGGCCGGCGTGGTTTGCTGTGCTGCAGCCATCGCCGGGGACATGATGCAGGACCTCAAGGTGGGCCACATTCTGGGCGGCACCCCCTGGAGGATGCAGATCGGTGAGCTGGTAGGGGTGGTCTTCGCCGCACTCGTCCTGACCCTTCCCCTCATGGCCCTTCACCGGGTCTACACAATCGGGTCGGCCGAGCTCCCTGCACCCCAGGCTGGCCTCATGGCACTCATGGCCAACGGGATCGTTGCCGGCGAGATGGCCTGGCCTCTGGTCATCGTGGGCATGTTCTTTGCCCTGGGGCTGATTCTGATCAAGGCACCAGCCCCAATGCTCATCGCCGTTGGGATGTATCTTCCGTTCGAGTCCACTTCAGCCATCTTTGCAGGTGGATTGGTGAAGTGGATTTTCGAAAAGATGCTGGAAAAGCGGGGAGCCAGCGAGGAAGAAAAGGCCAGAGCCGAGAACACCGGGGTCCTTGTCAGCTCAGGCTTCATCGCCGGGGAATCTCTCATGGCGGTGGTCCTGGCCCTCCTGGTGATCGGCGGGGACTTCTACCCCTGGATCCTCTCCTTCCAGCGGTTGAACTTTCTGGAAAGCCCAAATTTCTTCCTGAGCTTCCTGGCCTACGGCCTGGTCCTCTACATGTTGGTCTGGATTCCTGTGAGCAAGATGAAGGAGGGTGGTCTCCCTTCCACCCATCTGGACCATTGACCAGGGCCATCCTCAGTTCTGCCCCTCCCGATCCCAGACGGCGGGAGGGGCTTCCTCGAGTGGGCCCCCGACGGTGAGAGGGAAGGTCCGGAAGAAACGAGAGAAGGAACTGGAGGGGGTAAACCTTCTGGGGCTGGCCCCGGTCCGCCTCGCCGAATGGGAAGTTTCGGAGAGCACCACCGTGGTTCTCCGCCCCAAACCCTCCACTCGAGGTCTCAGGGGAGTGCTGGATCGGTTCTTCCACAGAATGTCCGCGAACCGAATTCGATTGGACGAGGTGGGTGGTTTCGCCTGGCAGGCTTTGGATGGAGGAACCACGGTGGGTGATGTGGCCTCGCTCCTTCGAGCGGAGTTTGGTGAAGCCGTGGAACCGGCTGAGGAGAGGCTGGGGCAGCTCGTCTGGATGTTGAGGAAAGAAGGCCTTCTGGGTTACCCAGGGTGGGACGAAGGGAGCCCCGAAAAGCCTGGATCCGGAGCTCCCTGAGGACGATTCCTCCAGTCCCCAACCACCCTGGTCGTCTTGGACCTATCTGCCCGGCAGTCGGTTTCTCTTCGGTCTCCTTTGCACCTGCCCCGGAAAATCCGCCCCATCGGCTC
>CBDUAX010000343.1:0-5638 GCA_965365235.1 uncultured bacterium | reverse complement strand
AGGCAGGGTGCACCACTGAACTGGCCGCCCTGGAAGAGATTCTCAATTCGGTAGTTCCGGTTTCCAGAGAGACGATCTGGGAATATGATGCCCGCCTGGTCAGCGTTCACCGTAGCTGGGCCATCAGCGGGTGATCAGGACGGGTGGGTGAAGACTAGGGAGACCCCCTTCAAAACCTTTTCCAGGCCCAGCCCGTCCTACCCAGGAAGGACCTGAAAGAAAGACTTCCAGGAGGGCGTCGGCCGGTCTCCGCCCGGGTCCAGTTCAGAGCGGGACCGACCCAGCCTTTCGACCACGATCTTCATGCAGGGCCTCGGACCATGTTGAAAGGGAAAATCTCCGTCCGTCTCATCTCCGAGATGGCCATCATCTTCGCCGGAGTGTACGGCGCATTCTGGGTCGAGCGTTACCGTCAGGAGTTGGAGGATCGGGAGCGCGCAGCGACCATCCTGGCGGCGCTGGACCGGGAGATCGAGACCATCACGGTGGAAGGTCCGTATGTGGAGGATGGGATGGGCTCGGCCCTGGCCGCCTTTGATTCCGTTGTGGCCCTCGGGCAGCGCCCAGCTCCGGCATTCTACCGGGAGCCGGGAGCGGAAACCCCACCGGTTTCGGTGTGGCAAGCCACAGTCTCCTCCGGGGGCGTGAACCTTCTGGATCCACAACTGTTCTATGATCTGGCGGAGTTCTACAACCGGGTGGAGTCGTTCAGTCAACGTTACCTCCGGTACAACCAGGTCACAGAGACCGAACTCCTTCCACGCCTTTCCTTGGGGCCACGAGCGTTCTACCATCCGACTTCCGGAAAGTTGGATCCGATCTTCGAGGTCCATATGGATCAACTCCGGACCCTCCACTTCGAGGCGACTCAAATCATCCCCACGGCCGAGTCGCTCCTGGAGCGGGTCCGAGCCGACGTGGAGCGACTTCGCTGACCAATCCAGAGGAAAAAAAAGGATCTGGACTCCGCCGGGCCCTGGGGCCCTTCGACGCCACCATGGTGGTGGTGGGGGGCATCATTGGCGCCGGGATCTTCATCAATCCCTACATCGTTGCCCAGCGCTTGGATTCTCCGGGGTGGGTGCTGGCGGCATGGGTGGCTGGGGGTATCATCGCCATGGCGGGGGCCCTGACCTTTGCCGAGCTTGGTGTGGTCCATCCCAAAGCTGGCGGACACTACGCATATATCAGAGAAGCTCTGCACCCCATGCTCGGCTTCCTCTATGGCTGGGCACTCCTCTTTATGATCGAGACGGGAGCCATCGCCGCCGTCTCCATCACTTTTTCCGAATACACTCTGCGCCTGGTGGGTCGCGAGGGCACAGGGGCCCTGCCCCTGGCCGTGGTCGCTATCGTGGTGGTGGGGGGGATCAACGCACTGGGTGTGAAGCCGGGTAGCCGGGTCCTCAACCTTTTCGTCGTCCTCAAAGTCGCAGCCCTGGCCCTCCTCATCGGGATGGGCTTCTTCATTCCGGGGGCCGGCGAATCCGCTACCAGCTTTCTCGGCGGGTTGACCGAAGGTGGAGTCGCGGGAGACGCCGGTCCATCGGGGGTTGGATCGGTGGCCCTTTGGGCCTTCGGCGCCGCTCTGATCCCGGTCATGTTCTCATTCGGGGGCTGGCAGAACGCAAACTATGTAGCGGAGGAGATCAAGGACCCAAAGCGGAACCTTCCACTGAGTCTCATCGTCGGGACCGCCGTCGTTGTGGTTGTCTATGTCTTCGTGAACTGGATTTACCTTCGGACTCTGGGGCATGGGGGGCTGGCAGGAACGTTGACCCCTGCCGCCGATGCTGCCCGCGTGATGATGGGGCCTGTGGGAGACAAGTTCCTGGCGTTGACCATCTCCATCTCGACCTTCGGATTCCTGAATCTGACCATGCTGGCGCCGACCCGGGTCTACTATGCCATGGCCCGCGACGGGGTGTTCCTCTCCAGTGTCTCCCGGATTCACCCCCGGTTCCGCTCGCCCACCAACGCCATCTTCCTTCAGACCGGCCTGGCCCTGGTTCTGGTCTTCTGGAAGGACTACGCGCAGCTGGTGGACTATGTGGTCTTCGCCGACTGGATCTTCTTCGGGCTGGCCGGGGTGAGCCTGTTCGTGTTCAGGCGGCGGTTCCCGGTTGAGGACCGTCCTCGGGGAAGTTTCGTCACACCCGGTTATCCTCTGGTACCGGCCCTCTTCGTGGGTGTCGCCGTCCTCATTGTCCTCAGTAGTTTCTGGAGTGATCCGTTGGGGTCTGTCCTCGGGGTGTTGCTGCTGGGGACGGGAATCCCAGCCTTCCTTTACTGGAACCGACGCTATGGAAACTCAGGCTGACCTGGCCCACGCGTGGACTCCCTATGTGGCCTGGATGAAGAGGGCCCCGGAGATGGCGTTCAATCTCATGGGGAGCAACCTCCTCCACTGCCAGGTGGACGATCTTCCGGGAGCTCGGGAGGAGTTGGCCCTGGACGCCTTCCACGAGGAAGGGTACCCGCCCCTTCTGGAAGACATCGGGCAGCGGTACGGGGTGGATGTCGACCGGGTGTCTGTGGCGACGGGAGCCTCCGGCGCGAACTTCCTGGTGTGTGGTGCCTTGATCCAGAGAGGGGACGAGGTGGTGGTGGAACGCCCGGCCTACGACCCCCTGCTGGGGATTCCCCGCTTCCTGGGCGCCGAGGTCCGGAGGTTCGACCGGACCTTCGAGGAGGGGTTCAGGGTGGACCCCCATCGTATCCGAAAGCTCATGACCCCTCGGACCCGGTTGATCTTCCTGACGAACCCCCACAATCCAACCGGGGCGCTGGTCGACGACTCGACCCTACGGGAGGTGGGAAGGGTCGCTGAGGAGCACGGTGCAAGGGTGCTGGTGGATGAAGTGTATCTGGAGTCGATCCATGGGCAGGTGCTGAAGCCAGCAGCCACCCTTTCTCCAACTTTCATTTCAACTTCGAGTCTGACCAAGGCTTATGGTCTCTCTGGGTTGAGGGCCGGATGGGCCCTATCCGACCCGGCGTTGGGGGAGAGGATTCGTCGGGTGCGGGACCTGGTGGACGGGGTCGGGTCCTTTCCCTCGGAGCTCCTGGCTCATCTTGCCTTCCAGAACCTCACGGCACTGAGGGATCGGGCTCGATCGATTCTCGAACCCAACCTGGCGCGACTGACCGCCTTTATGGCCGCTCAGGAAAAGCTGGAGTGGATCCGTCCCGCTGGGGGATCGGTGGGGTTCCCCCGGATCGTGGGCCTGGAGGACGCTTCCTCCTTTGTACGGACCCTGAGGGAAGGCTATGACACAGGGGTAGTTCCGGGGCACTTTTTCGAGGCCCCGGCCCACTTTCGCATCGCCCTTGGGGGCCGGGCCGAAGTTCTCGAAGAAGGCCTTCAAAGGCTTGGGCGCGCCCTCGAGGCGGAGTTGGTCTGACCTGGACGGGTTACCGAATCCTCGCGTCCGTCAACCGATGGCACTCGGAGCAGGTATTCAGGAAGTCGCCGTAGAGGGCTGCCCGGGACCCTGAGTCCACAGCGGTTTCGGCCTGATTCCCGAGGTCGTAGACGTGACGGATCAGCGCCCGTATGGCCGCTGCATCCTCAGGGTTCGACACGATCTCTCTGGGGTCCAGCCACCCGCTTCTCAGTGCCTCCGCACCCCATTTCCATGCATCGTCTCCGGGTCCGAGCAGCCCTTCCCACATTCGCTCCGAGGCCCACACGTGGCGAGCCATCTCGGCCTGAGGCCCACTCCCCCCGGGAGGAGCCGTGCCGATGAGAAAGCGGGGACTCACCTCATTGGCGTCGTGGCAGTCGCCGCACGCCTGGCCCATCTTCGCCGCTGCCAGTGAAGCCTCTTTGAGGAAGTTCGAGTTGGCCAACGCCTGAGCCTGCCCGTGCATCTCCGTGAGGAACTCTGGATGTTCGGAGGAGATATGTAAGGGTTCATCATGCCTGGCGATCCACTCCGCTGCGCGCTTGGCTCGATCGAGCTCACCCCGAACCAGAGCGTCGTGGACCTCTCCGGCCCGGTCGAAATGGGCGAACATGTGGGCCTGCGTGGGGGACACACCCTCTCTTTCGGGAACCCCTCCGCAGGAGAGGAGGAGGAGAATGGATGTAAGAGAAATGCCCTGAACCACCCTTGCCAGGGACGGCATCATCTCTACCGGCCTCCTTTCCGGGCCCGAGTCGGGCGCAAAGAAGAATCAAATTGTAAAGTGTGGTTAAATAATGCTCCTCCAGGGTGGAAAAGACAACGATTTTCGTCGGTGTTGTGGATTGGAGGACCCCAGGCCAAACTCTTGAGGTGCGGGGCAGAAAAAGAGGACTACCAGGAGATCGATCGATGAGCGTTTGGTGGAATCGGAATCAGCAGCGTTTCGTCCGGCCGGCATGGGGCTCTCTGGGCCTGCTCCTCTCTGTGGCCCTTGTCCTGGCGTCAGTGGCGGCCTTGGGTGCCCAGAGCCTCCAGGAACTCGATGCCTTTATCGCCAGGGTTCAGCAGGAGTGGCCGGTTCCGGGGTTGGCTGTGGCCATCGTCAAAGACGGGGAAACCGTCCTGGCCAAGGGCTATGGAGTGAGGGAGAAAGGCCTCGATGCCCCGGTGGATGAACACACCCTCTTCGCCATTGCATCGAACACCAAGGCTTTCACCGCGGCGGCCCTGGCCATGCTGGTGGAGGAAGGGAAGCTGAGCTGGGACGATCCGGTTCGGGATCACCTACCGTACTTCCAACTGTACAACCCCTTCGTCAGCCAGGAGATGAGGATCAGGGACATCCTATCTCACCGAAGTGGCTTGGGTACCTACAGCGGGGATCTCCTCTGGTATGGGACCGGGTACTCGGCGGAAGAGGTGGTACGGAGGGCCCGGTTCCTGGAGCCCGCCGGTCCCTTCAGGGCCTCCTACGGGTATACGAACCTCATGTTCATTGCTGCCGGTGAGGTCATCGCTGCAGTGAGCGGCATGCCATGGCAGACCTTCATCGAAACTCGGATCCTGGGGCCTTTGGGAATGACCAGGACGGTGACCTCGGTTGAGGATCTGCCGTCGATGGTGAATGTGGCCACCCCCCACAAGAACACGACGGACGGTGTGTTCCCTGTGGATTGGTTCAACTGGGATGCCATGGCAGCAGCAGGCGGCATCATCTCCAGCGTGTCGGATATGGCCCGGTGGATGAAGCTGCGCTTGAATCATGGTGAGGGGGATGGTGTGAGCCTCTTCTCGGAGGCCTCGTCCTGGGAGATGTGGACGGTCCACACTCCTCAGCGTGTCTCCGAGGGGGCTCGCCGTTCCCAGCCCAGCACCCACTTCCGAGGGTACGGTTTGGGGTGGGGTTTGAACGACCTCCACGGGCGGTTGATCGCCAGCCATGGAGGGGGGTACGATGGGATGTTCTCCCGTGTGGTCCTGGTCCCGGAAGAGCAATTGGGGATCGTGGTTCTCACGAACTCTATGACCAGCATCAGCACCGCGATCACCAACACGATCCTGGACGCCTATCTGGGTGCGGAGCCCCGGGATTGGAGTGGGCCCATGCTGGACCAGTGGCGTTCAGGGCGGGAGCGATTCGAGGCACGTCAGGCCCGATTCTTCGACGAACGTGACTCGGGGGCCAGGGCGTCTTTGTCCCTCGAGGAGTATACGGGGACCTACGGCGG
>CBDUAX010000342.1:0-5644 GCA_965365235.1 uncultured bacterium | reverse complement strand
ATACAGCACCGTCGCCTGGGCGCGATTGTTCGCTGGGGTGGAAGGGGTCAGGGGCCTGAGCCTGGCCGGTCTGGCCGTGGCCAGCGACGAGTACATCAACGGGCTCAGCCTTGCCGGTTACAAGATCCAGGCTCCGGAAGCAAGATGGTTCACAGGAGCCCTCTGGAAGGTCGAGGTCATGGACTTCGAGGGCTTCTCCGTGGCGGGATGGAATGAGCACGATGGGGTAAGCCGGGGTCTCTCCATCGGGATCCTCAACCGAGCCCAGAATCTAGAAGGGATCCAGATCGGCCTACTGAACTATGCCGGAAACAACGATCGATTCCCCTGGCTGCCTCTGATCAACGCCCACTTCTGACCTCAGAGGCGAAATTCCGCCCGGTCTACTGAGAGCGGTGCAAGAGCACGGGGATATTCCCTCCCCGGATGACCTTGTCGGCGACACTCCCAAGAATCAGTCTAGCCACGCCGCCTCGTCCGTGGGTGGCCATGGCGACGAGGTCTACCCCGTGCCCGTTGGAATAGTCCAGAATTCCTTCCGGTGGATGGACGCCCGAGACCGTGGCCACATGCACCTCGAAGCCATCTCTCCGAAGCTCCTCAGCCTCGGAGGTCAGTGCTTCCCGGGAGGCCTCTTCTTCCCCTTCCAGTGCCTGGAACTCGTGGGAGGAGTGCGAAGTGAAGGGGGAACTCAACGGGAAGTGGGGGGAGATGACCCTGAGGAGCGTCATGCGGGCTCCCGATGCCCGTGCCACCCCTTTGGCGAACGGCAGGATTTCCCTGCTCTCGGGACTTCCGTCCAGCGTCACCAGGAGATGGCGAAACTGGACCTCCTCCAGCTTCAGTTCCTCTCCGTCTCGAGGGCGAAGGGCCAGAATCGGACAGGGGGTGCGTCGAAGCAATCCATCGGCGACGCTGCCCAGCCAAGCCCGTTTCAGCGGGCCCCACCCGTGGGTTGTCATGACCAGAAGATCGGCGCCCGCCTGTCTGGAATGAGCGTCGATTGCTTCCACGACGGGCCCCACCTCCACGTGGCATGAGATGGGGACATCGCACCCGGAAAGGATGACACGCTTCTGGAGTTCGGCCATATAGGCCTCGGCTCGGTCCCGGGCCAATGCGACCCGGTCCGACTCCAGGGTCTGATCCTCCTTGGACCCCTGAGAAGCAGGCAGAGGAGTTATGACGGTTACCAACCGCACCTCTCCTCCGGTTTTGCATCCGATCCCCAGGGCCCGGGGAAGGGCCAGCTCTCCGAAGGGGGAGCCGTCAACCGGTACAACGATCTCGTTGAACATCAGCCCACCTCCATACCCATTTCCATCGACTGAAAGGCCTCTCCGGATCGGTCACGGTTCTTTGGGACACGAAACGCCGTGGACTCGATGGAGCCCACGGCGAGGACCGGGCAAAAAAACCAAGAGCCCGTCGGCGGGGCCCGCCTATTTATATCGGTAGGTGATCCGTCCCCGGGTCAGGTCGTAGGGAGACATCTCACATTTCACCCGGTCTCCCTCCAGGACCCGGATGTAGAACTTTCTCATCTTCCCCGAGAGATAGGCCAGGATCTCATGGCCATTCTCGAGCTCGACCTTGAAAGTTGCGTTCGGGAGGACCTCGCTGACGGTCCCCTCAACCTCGATGGCGTCTTTCCCCATACGGGCTAGATACTCCTGATTCACGAATCTCCGAGCCCGAAACATAGCTTGCCGGCCCCGAAGGTTCCAATACAAGTCAACGAAAAGAAGGGGAATCGCCTTGTTTGGCAACGGGTGGGGGGGATTATGTTCCTCTCCCCCAGCACCGGTAGAGGCGCCTCACCGCCGGCCTTCCACCCAACCTATCCCATGGAAAAAGCCCCGCCACCGGGTTGGCAGCGGGGCTTTTCCTTCCTTCCCGGGAGGTCAAACCCCCAGGAGTGGGTGTTGTTAGAAGACGATCTCGAACCCGAGGTTGAAGGTCCGGGGCAGTCCCAGATAGATCTCGGCATCGTCGGCATCGTGGTCTCCATCGAAGCCGTTGTAGCGAGAGTTGTCCGTGGCGTCCTGGACATAAAGCTCATCCAGGAGGTTGTAGACGTTGGCGAAGAGCCGAACGTCCCCACCCCGCCAGGCCGGAATCAGGTTGCCAATACGATACGAGCCATGGAGGTCGAACACCGTGTACCCGGGGGCTTCCCAAGAATCGATGCCAGCCTCCGACGCATCGGTCCGGCCGAGAGGCTCGAAGCCCGCATAGTGGTTCCAATAGGTCCTGCCCTGTGCCCGAACGTACAGCCCCTGGATGGGGAAGACGGAAAGGGCGTAGGCAATCTGTGACTGGGGTGCGTCGGCGACCTTGAGGTCCTTGATGTAGAGGGTCTCCGTCACCGTCTCCTGTGACTGATCTTCCAGGGAGTACCGGCCGGTGGGGTTGGCCAGGTACTTCCAGTTCCCGAACGATGCCGCCGCGTCGACGCGAATCAGGTCGGTGGGCTGGTAGGCGGCCTGTGCTTCGATCCCCATGTGTCGGGCGTCCAGCCCCAGGAGGGAAACGATCCCGTCCTCGTTCTCGCCGAAGAGGTTCCGGACGAAGAGGTTCCAGGTCCGGTCCCGCCAGGTGGTGTGGTAGAAGCTGACGTCGAAGGAGACGGTCCGGTCCAGGGAGCGGAAGTTCATTCCTCCTTCGAAGGAGAGGAACTTCTCGTTTTGGGGATCGTCCAACTTCACGCCGTTGTTGTCGTCGATGACACCATCGAAGATGGGCACCTTGGAGACGTAGCCGGCGTTTGCGAAGAGGGAGATCTCATCGGTGACGTTCCGGGACGCACCCCCCTTGAGCTGGAACCCGCCAATCCAACCGCTCTCCAGAACCAGAGGCTTCCCGGTGCCATCGTCTTTGAAGAAGTCTTCGAAGGTGTAGGAGTTCTGTGCCCATCCGAACATGCCGTAAAAGGACCCTTCACGGGTCGTCTTTTCTGCTTGGGCGAAGGCTCCGATCCAGTCGATGGTGTTCTGGTTGTCGTAGTTGATCTTGTCGCCCAGGCCCCGAAGGCCCTCGTTCCCGGTCCAGAAGTCCGAGGAGCACCCAAAGGCGCAGTCGTCATAGGCCACTCCGCCCAGCAGATCCCTGACCTCCCGGTAGTGCTCCACCTCAGCGGTGCGCCAGTCCACGCCGACCTCGGCGGTGAGCCCACCCTGGAACTCCTTCCGGAGCTTGGAGATGGCGCCAATGGTCCACTGGTTGTTCACCGAGTTCCGGAGGATGCCACGAGAGACCTGTCCGGGTTCGGCCTGGTTCCTGGCAATCGTGGCATCCCAATCGGCAAAACGCTGGGTGTAGCGGTAATCCCAGCGGAGGGAGCCGTAGGTTCCGGTGCCGCCGCCTGCCCCACCGGAGTAGTACCCTACGGTGGAGAGGGTCATCCCGTTCCCGAAGTAGGAGTACCAGTTCAGGTTGACCTGTGGCTTGTGGAAATAGTTCTCCCTCTCATTGAGGAAGTTGGAGTCATACCGGTCGCTCATCCCGCTCCCAGGTCCGGTGCTGTTGTACTGCTTACCCTTATAGGTGCTGCTGACTGTGTTGACATTGGGGCTCCAGAGGCGGTCCGCCTCAGGGAACTCGGTGAGGGCAGCAGGATCATACCCGTCCAGACCTCGCGCGAAGTCCTGATCCAACGTGCCCGCATTGAGGCGGTAGAGGTTCTGGCCGTGACGCTGAGGTGCACCAACGGCATAGAGCTCCAGGCGGTTCTTCGGGTTGATCTGGAAGGAGCCGGCGAAGTAGTAAGCCCAGGCGTCGGTCCAGACTGCGTCACCGCCCAGACCTCCCTCGATGATCCCCGTTCCGGTCTTCCGGACCACGGAGCCCGTCAGGGCGAACTTGTTGGCCAGCTCGCCGCTGTTGAAGACGAAGGTCTCCTTGAGGAATTTGCCCGACCCGAACTCCTGTTTGTAAGAGAAGCCAGGGGCGGTACCGGCGATGGAGGGGGTGGCCAGATTCACGGCGCTGAGGCCCCGTTGAAGCTGGATGCTGGTGGCCGCGTCACCGAGACCGTCCCAGTTGGACCAGTAGACCCATCCGTTCTCCATGTCGTTCACCGGGACACCGTTGATCATTACGGCGGTGTTCCGCTGACTGAAACCTCGGACGTTGATCCGAGCGTCCCCGGCTCCACCACCCGATGGAGTGGCGTAGACCGAGGGGGTGACATTCAAGACCATGGGAAGGTCCCGGGAGCCCAGCTGATTCTGGATCTGGACCTTGGGAACATCCGTGTAGGCGACGGGGGTTTGCCGCTCGATGGCCCGGGTGGAGAAGATCTCCAGGGCGTCCATTGCGATGGCCTCGGTGCCCAGGGCGAAGCTCGCCTCGAAGGTACCGCCAGCCTCCAGAGTGACGTCGTCCACGGCCTCCAGGCCATAGCCGATCATCCTGGCTTCAATGCGGTAAGGACCACCAGGCCGAAGCCCCATGACGAGGTACCGCCCGTTGGCCTGGGTCAGGCCGCCGCTCTGATACCCGGTCTGCTGGTTGACGATGAGGATCTGGACGCCAGAAAGGGGAGCCCCATTCTGGTCCGTTACCTCACCTGTGATACGAGCGGGATCCGAGCCCTGCCCTGCCACCTCCGCTCCGGGAAAACCAAGAAAAAGCACGGCTGCAAAGAGCCACCCAAGACCAACCTTTGTTCCCATCCTCGATACCCTCCTCCGTTGATGCCAAGTCTCCTCGGCGGTGCGTAACGCGATCAATTTACCCGGGAACATACGTTTTGAAAGAGATGTTTCGTTTCCCTCCTGTAACGCCGTTGAATATGGGCCCCAGGGCCGCCAGGAACGATAGAACGGCCCCTGCAACCTTTGGGTGCAACCTTACGTAGGGAGAGGGCGTCTCACCCATGCGGGGACCAGAAAAACCACAAGGGATAAAGACCATGTCTCCGAAGAAGACCATCCTGAAAGCGTTGGCCGGTCAGCACGCCCAAACCGGTCCGAGTTCTCTCGTCCGCCCTGCTACCATCCCGGGATTCGAGGCACAGCCGGAGAAGTACCAGCAGGCCGTGAACACCCTGTTACAGGAGCGCCTCATCGAGGGGACCAAAGACCCGGAGGGACGGCTCGCCATCTCTCTGAACGCCCACCGAATGGCCGACGTAAAGAAAGAGCTTCGCCCGTTCTGGTTCCACCCGGCCTTTGTCGCCCTTCTCGGGGTGCTGGCAGCGGTGGCCGGCGTGGGCCTTTTGAGCTGAGGGAGTCCCCCGGCTCCCCGGACGGGGGTCGAGTCCCCCGGAAGACGAGTAGGGCCCGGCGGATAGATACTCCGCCGGGCCCTCTCCGTTTATTGGAAACAGACTCACACCCTCACCTGTCCCCTTACCTCCTCTCCACGAGGCCCCTTCCCGGCCTCCCCCAAACCTCAGGCGGAATCACCCGCCTGAATAGGGCTCACCCCGGGCCCACCACTCTGGCGCCGGGGCCCCCTTCAGGAAGTGGTCGAAGAAGGCCTTCATCCGAATGGAATAGTCCAGCTTGTTCCCATACCTCTGTGGATGGTGGGGTTCGCCTCGGTACTGGAGGAATACCGCGTCCTTTCCGAGACGCCGGAGTGCGAGATATAACTCGATACTCTGGTACCAGGGGACGGCGTCGTCCTCGTCGCCGTG
>CBDUAX010000341.1:0-5645 GCA_965365235.1 uncultured bacterium | reverse complement strand
ACGGATGCTCTGCAGAGGTGAGTTCCCGAAGCGTCTGTCGATCTTCGAACTGGGACCCGACTATTTGGTGGGTGAGGTCCGGGACGAGCTGGGGGTGGAACGGGTGGTTCGGTATGGGTTGAGGCTAGCTGGAGAATCGTAGGTCGTTCTTTTCCCATCCCCGTATCCCTTCGGGTCGGTCGGGAAGGTCGGGAGCGGCCCCTCTGCCGGTCTCCTTCAAATGATAAAGCTGGAAAAGTACAGCCTACCTGCGTACCCTGGATCCACACACCCAGTTGACCGGCCGCAGACCCTGAGAGGGCGAACTGAGAAAGCATCTCATCGCCAATGGCGGACCATGGGGACGCCCCCCGGGGAGGGTCATCATCAGCTTCTGATGAGGAGCCACTGTTGAATCTCCTGGACCTCTTCCACTCGGTGGCAACGGGCCCCAAGAAACGACGGGACCGACTCACTCCGGTCGGGCTTGTGGTCTTCGGGGCCTCTCTGGCTGGCGTGATCTTCGGCGCACTCCTGACGGACCGCTGGCTCGGGCTGCCAGCTCTCCCTCGGGACCCCTTCTGGGCGGGCGGCGGTGTCTTCCTCCTCTCCGCCGGGTCCGTCCTATGTGGATCGTGCGTGGCCCGGTTCCTGAGGGCGAGAGGCACGCCTGTTCCGCTCAATCCTCCCCAGGAGCTCCTTCAAAGCGGATTGTATGGATGGGTCAGGAATCCCATGCTGACGGGGGTTTTTCTGGCCCTTTTTGGACTGGGTGTGCTCCTTCACTCCCTGTCGATGGTTCTCATCTGGGTTCCCGGCTACATCCTTGTTCATGTGATGGAGCTGAAGCTCGTGGAGGAGCCGGAGCTCGAGAGGAGGTTCGGTGCGGCCTACTCCGAGTATCGATCCAGGGTACCGATGTTTTTCCCGCGGTTCTGGCGCTGACCCGATTGGGAAGGGTGGTCAAATGCCGACCTACCGAGCCCGCATGATGCGGCTTCTCGTGAAGCACACCGCAGGCCGTATGTACCGCAGGGCTGGAGCGTCTGTGGAGAAGCTCCGACGATTGGACCGGGTTCTGGTTCGGAGCCAACGACCGCCCAAGGGAACGGAGGTCTCCCCGGTGGATGTGGACGGAATCCCGGGTGAATGGATCCAGGGGCCGGGTGCCGGACGCGACGCCACCCTCCTTTATCTCCATGGGGGTGCCTTCGTCACGGGCTCACTTCCGACCCATCGGGAGCTGGCGGCCCGGGTCTCCGAAGTGACCGGGGCCCGAGTCCTCACCCTGGATTTCCGGCTCGCGCCGGAACATCCCTTTCCGGCCGCTCTGGAAGACACGCTGGCTGCCTACAAGTGGCTTCTGAGTCAGGGAATAACGCCCGCCCGCCTGGTGATCGGTGGGGAATCGTCAGGAGGAGGCCTTGCGCTCCAGGCTTTGCTTTCCATGAAAGGTGCTGGGATTCCCTTACCGGCCGTGGCGTTCTTTTTCTCTCCTGTAACCGATTGGGTGGGGCTGGACGGGGAGTCCTATTCTACGAGAGCCGGGTTGGATCCTCTGGTTTCGCTGTCCCAATGTTTGTTCACGGCCCCGCTCTATGTCGGCGATCCCCGTTCGGAGGACCCACTGCTCCGGCCCACGGAGATGGATCTGACGGGGCTGCCTCCCATGTGGATTCATGTGGGAGACCACGAGGTCCTTCTCAGTGATTCCCAGCGGCTGGCCCACCGGGTGGCCGAGGACGGCGTCGAGGTGGAGTTCAAGGTCTGGCCGGGCCTATGGCACGTATTCCAGGCGGCGGCCCGGTGGGTCCCGGAGGCTGGGGCGTCCCTTGAAGAGTTGGGCATTTTTTTTCGGGGACGTCTTCGAGAAAGCTCCACACTCTGTTGAAAGAAGAGGATGGTATGGAGGCGGATACGGCCTTGAGCCGCACTCAACGCATCGGGACTGGCCTGGCCTTCGTCGTTTTCCCGCTCGTGTTCGTTTTTGCGTTTGCGGGTCACCCGGGACTGCTGAGTCCTGGCCTGCTGGGCCCCGAGGAGATGATCCTGAGAGCCCACAACGCCCCACTCCTCCAGTTCGGGCACGCTCTGGTAACCCTGAACACGGTTCTACTGGTGGTAGCGGCCCTCCATTTCATGAGGTTGTTGGATCGCGGGCCAGGCGCGTGGGCTGGGTTTGTGGGAGGTGGGCTTGCCATTTTCGGGGCTCTGATGCTGGCGGCAGACAAGGGTGCCCTCTGCCTTACCATGAGTGCGCTGGATACCTTGCCTGAGGGCGACTTCGCTGGGATGATGCCGGGCTTGATGGCCATGTTTTCGAAGGAAGGGTGGTTGGTGCTCCTCTGGGGCCTCCTCCTCCTGCCCATTGGGTTTTCGATTCAGGCCGTTGCCCTCCTCCGGACTCGGACGTTGCCCCGATGGCAGGGCTTCCTGTTCCTGATCGGAGTCCTCTTCGTAGGCACCCCCGATGGGGCAGAGATTATCAACCTGACCGCCGCCAGCTTGCTCTCAGTGGCTTTCGTCCCGTATGGATTCCAGATGATCAGAGGCGGCCCCGACAGGGTGTCTCCCTAGACACGCTCCCCAAGGACTGGATGATGGAACCGACATGACCCGCCATGTCGCCTTCTTGCGAGGGATCAACCTCGGGAAACGCCGAGTGAAGAGGGACCGCCTCCGTAGCTGTTTCGAGGAGCTGGGTCTCGAGAATGTGTCCACCTTCATTGCGAGTGGGAACGTAGTCTTCGACCATGCCGGCGCCGGCTTGAGAGAGCTCCAGGAGGAGCTCGAGATCCATCTGGAGTCTGCCCTGGGGTTTTTCACCGAAACCTTCGTGCGCCCCATGGGGCATCTGGAACAACTCGCCAACATCCAGGCAATCGGGCCCTTGGAAGAGGATGGCTTTTTCCCTCATGTGATCTTTTTACAGGAGGAAGTCGATCCACCCGTCGTTGATGGGCTGAAGTCTCTGGAGACCAGCGATGATCGGTTTCTACCCCTCACCGACGAGGTGATCTGGTTTCGACGGGGCGGCCTCAGCGAAACGCCCATCAAAACCCATGAGCTCGAGAGGGCGCTGGGTCGGAGGAAAAACACCACGAGGAACCTTCAGACGATTCGCCGTATCCTCGAGAAGTTTGGTCCTTCCCCTGGAGGGCGGGAATGAGTCTCCCAAACCGGGGCCCCGAAGTAGCCGATAGGGAGGGGAAGCGCCCTCTGATATCGGATCAACCAAGCGTTGCCTCCCACCTGAAGATTCCGCTGGAGGAGTATGACGCCAGGATTCGGACCTTCATTCCGTTCTACGAAGAGATGCTCGGGGTTTTGGGCTCGCTGGTGGACTCTCTGGCCGGGGAGGTTCCCAGGATCCTCGATCTCGGGATCGGCACGGGTGCTCTTGCCGAGCGGTGTCTGATGGCGCGCCCCATGGCCGAGTTGGTAGGAATCGATTCGGACCCGGAGATCCTGGGGGTGGCCCGCTCCCGTCTTCGGGACCGAGGGAAGGTCGAGTGCCGGTCAGGGGATTTTGAGGATTCCGATTTCCCCGATTCGGATCTTATCGTGGCGTCTTTTTCTCTCCACCATATCCCTGAGCCCGAGGGCAAGAAGCGTCTGTACAGACGTTGCCGACAGGCTTTGGGCGAAGGCGGGAGCCTTCTCCAGGCGGACTGTTTTCCCCCCGGGCACGAACTTCTTGCAGAGGAAGGCATGGAAGCGTGGCGGGCTCATCTCCAAATGAGCTATACACGGGAAGAGGCTCTCGGCTATCTCGATGCCTGGTCCGGTGAGGACACGTACTTTCCATTGGCCCATGAGCTCGGGTGGATGAAAGAGGCCGGCTTTCAGGCGGAGGTAGTCTGGCGAAGGGGCCTCTGGGCGGTCCTGCTCTGCGACTGATTCATCGACCTTTGACCCGAAGGAAAAGATGGAAGCGACGGTTCCACCGGTGGTCCGGCTCCGGGAATCAGATCTCGGGGATTTCAACAAAGCCTTCGGTTTATTCGTGCGTGCGGCGGCGGCAGTGGCAGCCCGCAGGGGGGAGGCCGGCGGCGTCCCCCGACTGGGATTGCTGGCCGTATCGGCTGCATCAGCGGTCCGGGAACAGATCCTCTCGGCCGATTCACAGGCGCTGGTGGAGGACACGCTGAACAATCCGGCGGAATCCGTCTCCCTCTACCTCCTTGTGGAGGAAATGGAGTACTACGCGTGGCGGTACAGGGCTGCCCTGCCGGAGATCCAACGAGAGGTCCAGGCCGGCCCGGCGTTGTGGGGGGTGGGTGTCGGACACATACTCTCCGATGACGCCGTCGACGACGCCGAGACGGTGGTGGGGAGCGTGGAGAAGATTCTCGATAAACTCCCGGGGCCCCTGAAGAAGGTGATGCAAGCACTCCTGGAAGCTTTGAAGCTGACTCGGGGGATCGTCTGATGGCAGATTTGAGTCTTTTCCAAAAGGTAGGGGTCGGGCTTGGGACGGGCACGTCGATGCCGCGGTACTCCGTCCCTGCGGTCGCTCTCCTCGGTTTCCTTGCCGCTGGCTGCGGTGGGCCCGAAAGAACGGGGACTCCGGAGTATGCCGGCGAGCCCGCCGAAGAGGTCGCCGAGGCCACGATTCAGGAGCTCCGGGCCGCCATGGCCGCCGGGGAGGTGACGGCTGAGGAGCTGGTTCACGCCTATCTTCAGCGGATCGAGGCCTACGATCGGCAAGGCCCGGCCCTCAATGCCATCATCCGAATCAACCCCAACGCGGCGCAGGAGGCTGCCGCCCTGGATGAAGAGCGGAGATCGGGTGGGGTGCGGGGTCCCCTGCATGGGATCCCCATCATTCTGAAAGACAACTACGACACTCGAGATCTCCCGACCACCGCTGCTTCGGTGGCCCTGGCAGGGGTTCTCCCCCCCGACGATGCCTTCCAGGTCAGAAAGCTTCGTGAGGCCGGAGCCGTCATCTTGGCCAAGGCCAACATGCACGAGCTGGCCGTGGGCATCACAACCATCAGCTCTCTCGGGGGCCAGACCCGAAACCCGTACGATCCGGCCCGGAACCCCGGCGGCTCCAGCGGTGGGACCGGGGCGGCGGTGGCTGCCAGCTTCGCCGCGGTAGGATGGGGAACCGATACCTGTGGGTCCATCAGAATTCCCAGCTGCCACAACAACCTCTTTGGGCTGCGGCCCACCAAGGGCTTGTCCAGTATCGACGGGATCATCCCCCTCTCCCATACCCAGGATGTCGGCGGCCCGCTGGCCAGAACCGTCACCGACCTGGCCATGGCCCTGGATGCCACGGTTGGGGCGGACCCTGCCGATCCTGCAACGGTGGCGCTGGAAAGGGAGGATGGGCCGGGGTTTGTAGACTCCCTGGATGAAGGGGCCTTGCAGGGTGCACGCTTGGGGATTCTCAAGGAGCTTTTCGGGGATCCGCCGGATGATGGAGAGCTGGACTCCCTCCAGGTGGAGGGGATCGGGCATATGGTCGAACTGGGAGCCGACACGCTGACCGTGGAGATTCCGGGTCTCTCAGATCTCCTCGGGGAATCGGGGGTCATCGCCTATGAGTTTCGGACCGACCTGACGGAGTATCTGGCCGGCACCCCCGGGACCCCTGTGGAGTCTTTGACCCAGATCCTTGGGGAAGGCCTTGTTCATTCCGCCGTCCGGGACCG
>CBDUAX010000340.1:0-5649 GCA_965365235.1 uncultured bacterium | reverse complement strand
GCCAACCCCCTCCTCTTCCTACCCTTCGCGGGGATCCTCGGGAAATTGGTTCTCCGGCTCTTGCCGGACCGGCCGGAGGGTGACGAGGAGTCGGTTCGGGCTCGATACTTGGATGAACAGATCCTCATCACACCCGCGCTGGCCGTCGATCGGGCAAGACTCGAGGTCCTCCACATGGGAGAGCGAGTGCGGGCGATGATGACCCGGGTGCCTCCGGTCCTTTTCGAGGGGGAGAGGGAAGATCTCGTCGAGTTGAGAGAGATGGACCAGGCGGTGGATCTCCTTCACGGACAAATCGTCACGTACCTGGGTCGCCTGAGCCGGGAGGAGCTGACCGAGGAGACCTCTGCGGAGCTGGTGGGAATTTTGGAGGCGGCGAACGACCTCGAGGCCATCGGTGACGTTATCGAGACGAACCTGGTGTCCCAAGGGCTGGAGCGGAATGAGGTGGGGTTCCGGGTGAGCCCTGCCACCCAGACGGTTCTGCAGAACTTCCACACTTTGGTACTTCGTGCATTGGACCTGTCCCTTCAGGCCGTGGCCCAACGAAGCCCGAAGGCCGCACGTGCGGTGATCGAGATGAAGGACGAGGTGAACCGGGCCATTCGATCGGCATCGATTCATGAGGTCCGTCGTCTTGTAGCCGACGAGCCGAACCGGTTGGAGGCCTACACCGTAGAGGTGGATATTCTCCGGAACCTGAAGAGGATCTATTACTTCTCGAAGCGGATGGCTCGAGGCGTTTTACCGGAGGTGGAGTTGGGGGAATAGCCGTCCGGGCCTCACTTCTTTCTGTACCGACGGGGTTCGTCCCCACCTCGGACAGCCTGTTCGATCTGTCCCACGAAGGAGTCGCTGCCGGCTTTGCTCCCACCGAACAACCCGTCCCCCGATCCCTCGCCCCGGTCCATGGCTCCGTGAAGGTTCAACCAGAGATCGATACGCTCACCCAGTTTCATCACCTTGTAGAAGATTCGCCTTCTCTTCCCGCTGAAGAACAGGTCGATGAAGACAGCTACGATCCCCGCCCAGAAGAGGAAGACGTCTTTGAACCCGTCCAGTACCAGCTTCAGCTGGAATATGAGGAAGTCCCGAATCAATATCGGTCTGGTGGCTTGCATCTCCTCTTTCCTTCCGATCCCATGACATTCCGTACTACCGTACACTTGTTGTACGGATGGGGGTGGGGTTCTGATTCAACGATCAGCCTCCCCACCAAGTCTTTATTTAGGCCCACGGGAGGGCGATGGCCAGGGCCCGTGGGATTCCCCCAAACGGAAAAGAACAAATCCGTTTGTCCGTCTCACTCGACTACCACATCGACCAGGGGGCCTCGCTGAACATCTCACGGCAGGAAGAGCGGGTTTTGGAACACCTGGACCCCCAGGGCATGCTCGAGTTTCTGGAACGGCTGGTCAGCATCCCCTCTCTAGGGGGGCAGGAAACCCCGGCCCAGGAACTCATAGCGGGTTGGATGGAAGAGAACGGCCTGGCGTTGGATCTCTGGGAGCTGGATCTGCCCCTCTTGAAGGGGCATCCCGCGTATAGTGCGGAGATCGACCGTGCTCAGGCCTTCGGGGTAGTGGGCATACTGGGGGACGGGGTGGGCGGCCGGGACCTCATTCTGAACGGGCATGTGGATGTCGTCCCACCGGGTGACCCCTCGGCATGGAGCTTCTCTCCATGGGATGGGACGGTGGTGGAAGGCCAAGTGCGGGGCAGGGGGGCCCTGGACATGAAGGGCGGGCTTGCCTGTGCCCTCTTTGCTGCAAAGGCCATCCAAGATGCTGGGGTTCGCCTCAAAGGGAAGTTGATTCTGGAAAGCGTCGTTGGAGAGGAGGATGGAGGGGTCGGGACCCTGGGTGCTATTGTTAGAGGGTACAGGGCCGACGGGGCGATTATCATGGAACCGACGAATCTCACCATTTGCCCCTCCCAGGCAGGCGCTCTGAGCTTCCGGATCACCATAAGAGGAAAGGCCGCTCACGCGGCAGTCCGAGATGAAGGAGTGAGCGCTCTGGAGAAGTTCTGGCCCGTCTTTCAGGAACTGTTGGTGTTGGAGGGGGATCGGAACGAAGATTCCGGCGGCGGAATGTTCCGAAACTACGCCAGGCCTTTCCCCCTTTCGGTCGGGACCATCCGGGGCGGCGATTGGCCCTCATCCGTTCCGGACGAGGTTCAGGTGGAGGGCCGGTATGGCCTGATTCCGGGGGAAAACCCGGAGGAGGCGAAGGACGCCTTCCGGCAAACTCTGAGCCGGGTTGCCGCTCAGGATCCTTGGCTGAGAGAACATCCTCCGGAGCTGGAGTGGTGGGGGGGGCGGTTCCTCCCGGCGGAGATTCCGGTGAGTGAACCCGTCGTGACGAAACTCCAGGAATCGGTTCTCGAGCTTCTGGGAAAGGAGCCGATACTGGAGGGGGTGACATACGGGTCGGATCTCAGGCATCTGGTCCTGGAGGCGGGCATCCCGACTGTCCTCTTCGGGCCTGGGGACGTTCGAGGTGCCCATGCCCCGGATGAGTCGGTGTCGGTGGAAGAACTGGTGAACGCAATGCGCGTTCTGGCCGTTTTCGCGCTCCGTTTTTGCGGTTATGAGGATGACTGAACCGAGATTAGAGCAAGCCATACCTGAGAATATCAGGGACCTGGACGCTTCGAGTTGGGATCCCGTCGAGATCCTCGGAGACGGGGACCTCCAACGGCCGATCCCACTGACGGCCCTGGTCTTCTCTTTCCTGGCCCTGTTGATTCCCATCGTCACGGCCCTGCTTTTCCCTTCATTCTCCAGTGGGGACCTGGGGCTCTTGATCTGGCTCACGGCGCTCATCCCCGCTTTCCTCCTCACCTATTACCGCGGTTGGTCAGGGGCGTCTCTGGCTCTGGCCATGGGCATGGCTGCGTTGGTCCTGACTCAGGTGACCCTTCTCCTGGCCGGGTTGCAGGTGCAGAACTATGGGTTGTTGGGTGGGATCGTGTTCGTCTTCGTCGCATCCAACCTGGGGATCGGGTGGGTGACGGAATTGTTGCATGTGGAACGTCGAAAGGCAGAAAAGCTTGCCCTCAGCGACCCCCTGACCGGGATGCCCAACCGTCGCCATGCGGTGGTTTTTGTAGAAGCGGCATTTGCGGCAGCCCAGAGAGGAATCCCCCTCACGGTGGTCCTCTTCGACGTCGACGGATTCAAGGATTTCAATGATACCCATGGGCATATGGAGGGGGACACCGCTCTTCAGGCGATCGCACAGGTATTGATGAAGTCGACTCGGAGAATGAACCTCACCGCCCGTTGGGGAGGGGAGGAGTTCCTCAGCATGCTCTCCGATACGCCTGTGGACGGGGGACTGATCTTCGCGGAGAGAGTCCTATCGGAAGTCCATCAGGCCTTTCCGGACGGATCGGTCACCCTGAGCGCAGGACTTGCTCGTTTCGTCCCCGAGATGGACTCACCAGCCCGCCTTTTGGCGGCGGCCGATCGGGCCATGTACGCAGCCAAGGCTGCTGGCGGGGACTGTGTCCGGCGCGCCCCGGGCAAGGTCTCAAGAGAAGAGTCTGCCTAGACCACCACAACTCCCCCTCTTCTGGCTCTCTACCTCCACTGCCTGGGCACCCAGCTGCCCTCAGGCCCCCCAAAACCTCCCATTCCCTGGATTCGCCCTCTTTCCGGGACAAAAAGTCCTTGAAAGGGGGGTTTTCTGCGAGATCCCCTTCACCGGACGCCCCGTATGCCGGGCACGAATCCTGCCTCGGAATCCCCTCCGAATGGCCCGGGCAGGTCTTCCGGGCCGGATGGGAGGGCCCTTGATCTTCAAGCAGTTCCGGTATGAGCCCCTGAACCAAGCATCCTACCTCCTTGCATGTTGGAGGGAGGGGGTTTGCTTCATCGTGGACCCGATCCAGGATCTGGGGACGGATTTCTACCTGGAAGAGGCGGCGGGTTTCGGCGTGGGGATCAAGGGGGTTCTGGAGACCCATATCCCTGCCGACTACGCCTCCTGTGCGGGGGCTTTGGCGAAAGCTGCCGGATGTCCCCATTTCCTCTTCGAGAAGACTCCAGCAACGATGGAATTCACCCCGTTGCACGACGGACAGGTTCTGGAACTGGGGCACGTGCGAATCGAGGTGATCCACACGCCAGGACACACACCTGAACACGCTAGCTTCCTGGTCACGGATGTGACCAGGGGCGATGAGCCGTGGGCTGTCCTCACCGGAGATTCTCTGCTTGTGGGAGACGTGGGAAGGCCTGATCTCCTGGTAGGGGACCAGGCCGCTGCAGAAGAAGACCCCTATGCCCGGGCCATGACCCAGTTCTCATCCATCCGGGACCGTCTCTTCACCCTGCCGGAGCATGTGGAGATCTACCCCGGTCACTTCGGCAGGTCGGCGTGCGGTGGGATCAACATGAGCGCCAAGGCGAGCTCGACCATCTACTTCGAAAAGCGATTCAACCTTCCCATGCGTCAGCCGAATCCGGAGATCTTCGCCGAGTTTGTCCGGGATACGTCAAAACCCCTCCCCCAGGGGTACGAGGCCCTGAAAAAGCGGAACCAGGGTCTGGGCTAGCGGCTCTCAGCCTGCCAGACGCCGGCAGTTTCGGATCATCCGGGCCTGGGCGAGGTCCTTGTCGGCAATGACCTCGTAGAAATCGTCGAAGTAGTCCAGCGTGTCCTCCAAACGCCCCTCCTCCAGCCCTTCCAAGCTCCGCCAGACCTCGTAGATCTCGTCCTTCTTCTCCAGGAAGAGGGCGTAGACCTCATCGTACTGCGACTGAGATCGATTCATTTGGTCCGGACAGAACCCACGGAACAAACGCTGACGTACCCGGTCGATGCCGAGAGATGGGTCTGGAGTAGAGTACCGGGTGTTGACCAGGCCCGAGAAGTCAAAATCGAAAGGCACGGTGTAGGCGGTGTTCTCGAAGGTTGTGAGGAGCTCCATATTGTGCATCTCTGCACCGGACCAGTCCGTGTTCCCGATCATGTACTGGAATACGTCAACCAAAATTGCCTGCCTGGGCTCCAGGAGCCTGGGGTCCAGCTGACCAGCGACCCACTCCACCTTCCTCGCGTTGTTCCTGAGTGCCAGAATCGCATCGTCTTCGATCACGAAGGCGTACCGTGTGAATGGGTCATCCTCTCCACTCGTGTCGACAAAGGTCACCCGAGCCAGCCTTACCCGGAAGCTGATGTCGGTGAGGAGGTTAAGGGTTCGATAGGCCATATACTCCAGTAGCACGTACTGCTCCCAGTAATCCTGCCCAAGCTTGCATGGTACGACGAGCTTCAGCTTGTCCTGGCCTTCGAAGAGTGTACCTTTGGTGGACTTTTTTTTCAGATTCAGACGAAGGGGCGGGAATTCGCAGTTCCTTCGCATCAGGCGGAAGTTGCCCCGAGTGCGGATCTGGATGTCCAGGGAGTCAGCGACCTGACCGGACGCCGGCCAGCGCAGAATCCCGGGCCTTTCCTCTTCTGAGTCTTGGCTCCGATCCTCTTCTCTGAGTGTGTGGAAGTCCGCTTCCAGGGTGATTTCCAACACCTCGTGCCCACCGAAGAGAGGCGCGTTTCTGGCGGCCTCGATCTCCTCTTCGGAGGGTGGGGCGAGCTCTTGTGCGCCAAGGGAAACGGCGGTGGAGCCGGTGAGGGATGCGAG
>CBDUAX010000339.1:0-5649 GCA_965365235.1 uncultured bacterium | reverse complement strand
CCGCGCGCTGATGTTTTCTTCGGGCTCCAGGTTGTAGATCTGGGCGCGGACCTCCTCCCCCTGGTCAGGCGATGCGTTCGATGGGCTCAAGCCTCGCCATTCGCCGACAAGGAAGTCCAGGGATCGGTGTTCCTGTCCAGGACATCGAAGCGTGGTCACAGACGGGCCGTTCAGCAAAGGGCCTTGATAAAGTGGTTCCCTTCGTGTGAACTCCATGATCCAGCTACTGCTCCAGCTCTTCCCTCCATCCGTCGAGGCCCCGTCCTGCCACATGACGGTCTCCCCCGTGATGTCGGAGAAGGTGAATCGTGTGAAGGTGGTATCTCCCGTGGCGGCAATTCCCCGACTGTAGAATTCCCCTCTTCCGTGACGAAACCCGCCCCGAAGTTCCCCGAATCGGGGTTGACCGTTGCCTGGCCAGAGGAGGATCAGGTCCCACTGCCGCGTGTTGGGATTGAAGGCTCGGAGACTGAAGCCGACCAGAAACTCCCCGTAGGCGTCCCCTCGCCAGTGCTCCACGATCCCACAACCTCCTGCCACCGGGTAGACCCGATCGGTCGCCACTCCCGTGTCGTACCAGCGGTTTTCCTCGTTGGGGCGGTTCCGGTTGAGCACATCCCATTCTCCAATCCAAAAATCGAACTGTCGGGACTCGGGTCCGCAGGGCACCTGAGCCTTCCCGGGGGTTGTGAGAGGAAGGACCATCAAGAGGCCGAGGAGAGCGGAGGAAAAGCGGCGCATGGGAGTTTCCGGTCAGCGGGGGCGTGTCTATTCCGATCTTCTTCCTACTGACCCGGAGCGGATGGGGTTCCCGTTTCAATCTTCCAGCCTTGAGGTTTTTCCCCTGCATGAGCCCGCTCTCTGGCACAGCTGGACGGAAACACAACGGGGTTGTTGATTCCAGGTCCTTTCCAACGAAAGGGTAAGTCCCCTTTCCCGTAGAGACCTTCAGAGGAATCTTCCCACTACATGATGCCGCGCCTGGAATGGAAGGAAGAGATACGTGGACGTTCCTACCTCGAGGGGTTTTGGGTGTCGGGGGCTGGTTCTGGTCCTTGTGGCCCTGTCGGTATCCGCCTGTGGAGACGTTCTGGGCACGGGCTCTTCCAAAGCCCCTGAGGTGGTTTCCTTTTCGCCCGGAGCCGGCACGACTGAGGTTTCCGTATTGGAAGAGGTGAAGATCCGATTCTCATCGGATCTGGATCCGAGCACCGTCGCGGAATCTGTCCGCCTGGAGGGCGGATCCGGAGAGGTTCGCACGAGGAAGTTGTTGAAGGGTCTCAAGGAGGTCATCCTTCAGCCCACGGACCCCTTGGACTTCGGCACGACGTACCGTGTGGTGGTGAAATCCACTCTTTTGAGCCGAGTTGGGAACAACCCGGCAACGGATAAATCCTGGGAGTTTTCCACCGAAGGAAGACCATTTCCTTCTCTTGAGGTCGATAGCCTTCGGCACACGCTCCAGCTCTTGGCCCACGACAGCATGCGTGGCCGGGGCTCCGGTTCCCAAGATGAGCTCCGGGCAGCGTACTTTCTGGATGACCGGTTCGGCGCGTACGGTTTGCATCCACCACCGGGCGGGAGCCTTCAGGGATTTCAGGCGGTATCGCGCAGGACCGATCTGGGCCTGACCTCCCAGAACGTCGTGGCGACGATCCCTGGAGCCGGCCCACTTTCAGACGAATGGATCGTGGTGGGCGCTCACTACGACCACATCGGCCTCAGGGAACAGGCTGACGGCACATTGGGGATCAACAACGGAGCCGACGACAACGGTTCGGGAACCGTCCTTCTCCTGGAGATTGCCCGGATCTTCCAATCTCACGTCCAAAGCCAGGGAATCCCCCCTCCCAGCCGTCGCTCCGTCCTCTTTGCCGCCTTCGGGGCGGAGGAGGAGGGGCTACTGGGTTCTTGCCACATGGCTCTCGAGTCCCCCGTGGTACCCCTGGGCCGGACCATAGCCATGATGAACTTCGATATGGTGGGACGGTTAGGGGAGGGCCTGCTACAGGTCGGAGGTCTCGACACTGGGGGCCGTTGGGCGAACATTCTGGTGAACTCCAGTCGCCCAGCCTTGTTCCTCGACAATCCACCCCTCTGCCAGGCTTGCAGTGATTTCGCCTGCTTCCGTGACCAAGGGGTCCCCTACCTTTGGTTCTTCACCGGGCTTCACGACCAGTACCACACTCCCCTGGACGATGTGGAAAGGATCGATTTCCAGGGTCTGGCCGCCATCGGTGGATTGGCCCTCAGGGTCCTGGGGCGACTGGCTGTGATGCCCGAAGGCCCCGCCTCGGGGTAGAGGTGGGGCCCTCGAAAGCGCCCGGGTGATTCCGGCCCGACCCGGGGGGAACCGTCGGATCATCCTGCGCCGTGGGACCGTCCCTTTTCCTTCAGGGTGGGGGTGAAGGTCACACCGTCGATTACGTTTTCCTGCCCGGCGCCCTGAAGGTGGAAATTGTCCGCCACATCGAAGTCGACCACGATGATCGTGACCTCTTCGGTTTCGGAATTGATGGCTTCGGTCAGGTGCACCTTGATCCCGCTGGTCGACCCACTCGGAACGGAAAGGGTCATCTCGTTGAAGGGCTCCTCGGCATTCGCGAACGTGTAACCCTCAGCCAACGTCACCTTGGCACTGTCCACCACCAGACGAAGCTGCCGGTAGACCTTCGCCTCGACGGTCACCAGGTCCGTGAGTTCGGCGGTGACCCCGTCCTGGAGGGTCATCAGGTCGAATTCCTGGGAGTTTTCCGAATCATTGTAGAGGTCCACGGCCTCACATGTCTCCTCCTCCTCGCCTTCGACCTCGTCACATCCTTGGAGATAGATCCTTGAAATCCACACCTGGGCGGATGCGATGGCATCGGCCGGAGCATCGGTCAGTTGAACCTGGATCTGCGCCATCTCCGGTGAGGTCCCGTCGTCACAAGCGTGAGAGAGGAACAGGGCCGGAAGAAGAAGGAGGCCCCAGGGTGCTGCCTGCCTGGAAAGGGGGCTCCAACGGATAATCCTTGTCATTTGGGCCTCCAAGGAGGGAGAAAGGGGAAAAAGCACGGGTACTTTCGCAACCTCTGTGCCAACCGTGTAGCGGGGATGCGGACGAGGTCGAAGCCCCTGCTCCAGTGTGCTTTTCTGGCCTTCCGGGAGGTTTCGGATCTTTCCTGCGTGGCAGAAAAAAGTCCTTTGGTGGGACCAAAGTTTCTGCTTGGAGGGGTTTGTTGTGGATGGGGATAGACTTGCGGCGAAATAGACCACGGGAAATATTAGAATAAGAATTTTGATTCTAGTCTCAGAAGTGGCTCAAGAATTCCTTAAGCCCCCACATTCAACATGCCTGAAGGCAAAGGAACTTCCCCTGCTAGCTCCCTGGGTGGGGTTGCCCTCAAGCCGCCGAAGCAGAGTCGGAGCCGGCGGACGCTGGACCGCATTGCGGTTGCGGCCCTTTCGCTCATTGAGGAGGTCGGTGTCGAGGGGGCTACCGTTGCGAAAATCGTGGATCGGGCAGGGGCCTCAGTGGGGTCGTTCTACGCTCGGTTTCCGGGAAAAGAGGATCTGGTTCGCTACCTGCAACTCCGCGTATGGACGGAAGCCCGGGAGAGCTGGGACCAGGAGGTAGCGGGCAGGAGCTGGGGGGGCCTTTCCGTGGAACAGGTGGTGGAAGGGGTGGTTGGTCTTCTGATCCGTGCACTCCGCGAAGATTTTCAGCGCCGGAAAGTTCTTGGGCAGGAACGGTCTCAGGATCCGGAAGCGACCAGGCACGCCGTCCTTTTTCATGAACATCTCCTTTCGACCATTACTTCCCTTCTCCAAGAACGCCTGGAGGAGATCTCTCACCCCGATCCTGAGGTGGCTCTCGAGCTCGGGTACAGGGCGGTGGTAGGGGCTATCCGGGAAATCCTCGAGTTGGAAACAATGGGTAGTGCGGGAGCGGAGGGTGGGACTTGGTCTTCGGTGGAAGGAGGTGGCCCCCGAGTCGGAAAGAAGGTTTTCCAGGAAGTTCTTGCGCCTGAGTTGGCACGCCTCTGGGGGGGATATTTGAACCCGCCAGCCAGGGAAAGTGGGAGTGGGCCCGGGGAAGTGGACTTTTTTGATCCCTGGGGGTAGGTGACCCTGGGCCGAGTTTGTCCAAAATGGCTTGGACAAAGGGGGACGGAGAGACCTCCGCCTCAACCTGTGCCGAGTCGGGACCCTCGAATCTTCAAGACAAGGAGAATCCACTATTCGTACAAGGAAATCCTCGGGGATCTTTCCCTTGCTTCTGGTCCTCTTTGGCTGTGGATCGGATTCCAGTCCAACTCTGAGCTATGGTGGGGGAGATTTTCAGATCCGGGTGAGGTCCCGAGATTTGGACCGAAGGGCCATCGTCCACGTCCCCGCGTCACTCTCCCGCGGGCAGGAAGCCCCTCTTCTCGTGGTCCTCCACGGGACGGGCGGGAACGGAGCCGGGATGCAGGTGGTGACGCAACTCGACGCGTATGCGGACGCCCTGGGGATGGTCGTCACCTACCCGGACGCCATCTCCGGACGCTGGACGGTCACACTTCCAGAAACGCTCGATGCCGACTTCCTCGAAGACCTGATCGACAAGATCGATGCGGACCTTAACATAGACCGTCGCCGGATCTATATGGTCGGGTTCTCTCGAGGCGCTTTGTTGGCCATGAAGATGGCCTGCCAGAGAAGTAGTTTGGTGGCGGCTATCGCCCCAGTAGGCGCGCCGGTACGAACCGAGATCGTGGGAGAGTGTCAGAGTGGAGGTCCAAAGCCTGCGATCTTCTTCCTTGGGACGGAAGACCAGTTCTATCCGTGGGAGGGATCGGTGGCTCAGGGCGATTCGGTTTTCGGGGGAGTGGAAACCGGGAGATGGTGGGCGGAAAAAAACGGATGTGAACCCATCCCTTCCATTTCAATCCTTCCAGATATCTCAGATGATGGTACGACCGTCGAACGCTGGAAATACGAGTCTTGTCCCTCTTCCGGGCCGTTGGAGTTCTACGCGATCCAAGGCGGGGACCACACCTGGCCTGGGTCCCCTTTCGACCAGGGGTTCCTGGGCAGGGTGTCTTTGGATATCGTGGCAAGTGAGATCTTGACCGAGTTCTTTGGGCCCATCTCCCGATAGGTCGAATGATATCCCGGAATTGCTGGATCCGAATCCTCCCGGTCCTTCTGATCCTGGCAATTCCGGGGAACTCCATGTCGCAGGAGCCCGACTCCCTTACAGCCCACCGGATCTCTCCCGAATCAGGCGCGTCGTTGCGTCTGGACGGGGTCCTTTCGGAGGAGGTCTGGGCCGACGCTCCCGCCATCGACCGGTTTTTTCAACAAGAGCCCACCGAGGGAGATCTCGCCTCAGAAACCACCGAGGTCCGGGTTCTCTTCGACGATCAGAACCTCTACGTAGGGATCCGTGCCCTGGACTCCGAACCGGACCGAATCGTCAGCCGCATCCTCCAGCGAGATCGTATCATGCAGGCGGATGGGTTCGATCAACGTCCGGTCTTCGCCGGCGACGACGCTGTGGCCATCCTCTTCGATCCCTTTCACGACAACCGGAACGCCTATGTGTTTGCCACGAACCCCAATGGTGCGGAGTTCGATGCTCTCCTGGCCGATGAGGGTAAAGAGTTCAACGTGGATTGGCGG